>NZ_JBLVOL010000124.1:0-48190 GCF_053543755.1 Achromobacter semiaridum
TGCCTACGCCGACTACAAGCGCGGTGACTATGCCGCCGCCGCAAGCGGCGCCGAGCGCGCATTTCGCATCGACCCCAAGCAAGGTGCGTGGGCCATGCTGTGGCTGGACGCATTGGAAGCGCAGAACCAATACGCCCAGGCCGACGCCGCCATCGACCGCGCGATTGCGCTGGGCGCTCCGAACAAAAAAGACCTGGCTGCTCGGCGCCAGACCATGGCCTCGCGCATGGCCGCCAAACAGGCTGATGCGGCCTACCAGGCGCTAAGTGACAACCGCGCGGATGATGCCGTGCCGTTGGCGCGCCAGGCCGTGTCGGCGTCACCCGACACCGCCAGCTATCGCATGCTGCTGATTATTGCGCTGATGCAAAGCGACCGCCTGGCAGAAGCCGAGGCCGCCGCCACCGACGCTATCAACGCCACCGCCGGCGCCGACGGCACCGGCGGCACCGGCGACAGCAACGCACCCGCCCGCGCGGACGCCACCCCCGCCACCAGCGCGCGCAGCGGCAACACCACGGCACGGGTCATGCGCGGCTATCTGCGCCAGCGCCAAGGCAAGACCGATCTGGCGAATGCAGACTTTGACGCCGCGTTGAAGCAAAGACAATTAACCGAAGCCCAGCGCCGCAGCATCCGGCTGCTGGCCGCCGACGCCGCATTGGCCGGCGGCGAAAATGCCCGCGCGCTGGCCCTGATGACGCCACTGGGCAGCCAGGACAGCGCCGCCGACGTAAGAATCAAGCGCGCCCGTTCCCGGCCCGCCGTGCCCGCCACGCTGACATTGGCCAATTACCCCGCGCCCGTCCCGGACTGCCGCAACACGCCGCCCGGCGCCTATTGCGACCTGCTGCCGTCCGACGCGGTGGGCAGCGGCGGCCCCGCTGCACGGGCCTACGCCGCCTATGCGCGCGAAGCCTATGCCGAGGCCATCGCCCAGGCCCGCCTGGCCGTCGAGCAAGACCCGGCCAACCAGGAATACCAGCGGCTGTTGACCACCACGCTTGCTGCCGGCAAAGGCGCGCAGCTGGCCGAAGCCCACCAACGCATGACCGACGCGCTGGTGGCGCAGCCCGACGACCCCACGCTGCTGATGCAGCGCGGCTATCTGCGCCAACGCATGAAGCAGCCGGCCCTGGCATTGCAAGACTTCCAGGCCGCGCGCGCCACCGGCAAGGCGCCGCCCACCGTAATCCTGGACGAAGGCTATGCGCGCGCCGGCGCGGGCGACAAGCGTGGCGCGGTGGCTGATTTGCAGCAGGCTATCGACGAAGCCGATGCCGGCAAACTGGAACTGACGCCGCAGCAGCGCTTTGACACGCGCAGCGGCGTTGCGGAGTTGGCGCGCGAATGGGGCGGCTATGTGTCCGCCGGCTATCGCGGCGCGCGGCCGGCGTCCTCCGGGCTGGGCGGCGCGGCAATCACGGTGCCCGGTGACGCCATCTTCAGCACGGCCGAAATCTTCTGGCGCCCGGCCGACTTTCTGAACTCGGCCACGCAGACCTTCGAGTTGTATGGCCGCTTTTCCAACACCTTGTATGACAAAGGCGGCAAGACTACCGGCCAGACCGTCGCCGACCCTTGCGGGGGCAGCATCGATGTCGCGGAGACCCGCAACGAAGGCATCGCGGGCTTGCCCACGACGGTCGGGTCGCTGGGCATGCGCTTCACGCCGTCCACCGAGGTAGGCCTGACGTTCGGCGTCGAACGCCAATTCAACCTGGGCACCGCCACGCGCCAGGGCACGTTCAGCCCCGCGCCGGCCGCCCTGCGCTGCGCGCTGAATCAGACGAATCAATCGCCCCACTACCAGACCACGGCGGACAACGGCGCGTGGCTGGCCTACATCACCTATGGCTTGTACGAAGGCACGAACCTGCGCATCGACCGCCCCGACTGGTTCACGATGGAAGGCTATTTGCAGGGCGGCTATTCCTGGCAGGACATGCCCGCAAAATACTGGCTGCGCGACAACGCCACGGGGAAAGACAGCGACAAGGTCTCAGGCCGCATGAAACGCGACCAGGCGTTTGGCGCCGGTGAATTGCGCGTGGGTCGCAGCTATCGGATGGATGCCCTCAGCGACCGGCTGGTGTTCTTTCCGTATGCCGTGGTGGGCGCCGACTGGCTGTGGAACAAGAACCGCGCCTCCTTCAACCTCCAAGGCGAGTCGTTTTCCGTGGATCAACAAGGCAATGGCTCGTCATGGTCGCTAGGCGCGGGCCCCGGCTTCAACGTGCGTTACTGGTTCCGTGAAGACCATTACAACGCGCCGCGATCCTATCTGGACCTGACCACGCAGTACCGTTTCAACATCGGCGGCGGCGCGGCCGACCGGGCGCGCGGGCTGTTCATCAACCTGACGCTGTCGTACTAGACGCGCGCGTCCAGCCACGCGCGCATCAGCGCCCGCGCCTCGGGCGTGTTGTCGATGACCCAGGGGTCAATCGCAAACGCCACCACCCGCTTGGCGCCATAGCCGCGCGCGACTTCCCACTGTTGCTTGACGCGATCGAAGTCGGCCGAGCGCGCCTTGAAGGTCGAGCCATCGGTACTGCCCGAGGGCAGTTCTTCAAACAACTCCAGAACCAGGTCGAACGATGCGCGGCGCGCCAGCAGCATGTCGTGCAGCGGCGCCAGCGCCTGGTAGTTGGCCAGGCCAGACACGCCCACGCCGTCCTGGATCATGGGATGAATCGCCACCTGGTCCAGGATGGCGCTCCACAGGTTCATCAAGGAACCGTCGGTGGGCAGGCGGGAATGATAGGTGGAAATACAGGGCGGGCGCCCCCGGCTGGTGTCCTGCGCCGCGCGCGACAAGGCATCCAGCCACGGCATCAGCAACGCTTGCCGCGCGGCAGAGGCCCAGTTGTATTGTTCCAGCTCGTAGGGCAGGTACCACCCACGAAACGACTTGCGCTGGGGCCAGGGCGCGGCCTGCATGTACGCCACGCCGCGCGTGCGGGTGTGGTCCAAGTAAGCTGCCAATGCCCGCGGGTTGGCGTTGCCCAGCATCTCCCACCAGCGTTGGTCGTAAGGCAGCCCCACATGCACGCCCAGGCCCTGGTGCTCGGCCTCGTCGAAGATCATGCGCAGCGTGGCATCGGACGCCATCCAGTCGTCAGGGCGTCCGCCTTCCAGGCCGACCCATTGCAGGAAGATCTCGCGGCATCCCAGGCGCCGATAGGCCGACAGGCGCACCCGCCAGTCTTCAGGCGTCAAATCCAGATGGCTGCGCCACAGTTGCAAAAACGTGGCGTTCAAGGACAGGGGCGGTGCACAGGCAGCCAAGGGCGCCAGCGCGCCCACGGCCAGCGCCTGCAACAGGCGCCGGCGGGTGGGAGAGGAAAGCGGTTGACGTATCAGGGGTAAGCCCGTCCCGCCGGGTCAGCCCCGATTGCCGAACATGCCGGACAACGAGGCCAGCAGATCGGTCGGGTTGAAATCCTGGCCAGGCTGGACCTCGCCTTGCGGCGTGGCCTTGTCCACCAGTTGCGGCAACAGCGACGACAGCGAGCCCAGCACCGAATCGGTGTCCTGCCCGGTCTTGGCGGCCAGTTCGTTGACGACACCCGGGTCCAGCACGGCGCCCAGCTGGTCGGGACTGACGGGCAGGTTCTGCCCCGTGCCTACCCAAGACGCCACGATTTCGCTCAAGCCGCCCTTCTGAAAGCTGGCGATCAGGCCGGTAAGACCGCCCGGGTATTTGTTCAGTTGTTCGATCAGCGCCGGCAGCAGCGATGCCGAGCCTCCTTGCTGACCGCCGCCGGCCATCGAGGCCAAGGTATCCAACAAGCTCATCGCAGTGCTCCTGAAAAGTGGGAAAACCAGTATAGGGCCGCGACCGGCACCCGGCATGTCAAGGCGGTTACCCAGGGTCGGTTCTTTGCAAAACTTGTAAATCTGGCCGCGGAATGCGGCCGCTTATCCGGCCCTGGGTGGCTTCAACGCGGCGGGGTGGGCGCCTGGGATGCCTGGGATGCCCGCAGCGCCCGCAGCGCCTTCAGGCCCGCACGCCCGTCGGCAGGCAGACCCAGTTCGCGCTGGGCGGCTTGCAAGGCTTGGCGTGTGCGCGTGCCCACCATTCCATCGGGTTCGCCCACGTCATAGCCTTTGGCGATCAGCAAGCGTTGCAATTCGCGGCGTTCCGCCCGCGACAGGCCCGGGTCATCGGTGGGCCAGGCTTGTATCAGCGGGCCGCCGCCGCGCAGGCGGTCCGACAGGTGGGCGATGGCCAGGGCATAGCTTTCCGCCGCGTTGTACGAATACAGCGCATCGAAATTGCGAGTCACCAGAAACGCGGGGCCTTTCCTGCCCGCGGGCAGCAGCAAGCCGACCGGCGTATCGCCCGGAGGCAGCGCCTGCCCGTCCGCGCGGGTCACACCTTGTTTAGCCCAAGCGGACATCGCGCGCTTGTTCTTGCGCCCCGCCCCGGCCGCGTCCAGCGCGGCGGGCAGACGGACTTCATAACCCCAGACCAATTCCGGATTCCAGCCGGCGCGTTTCAGGAAGTTGGCGGTTGAGGCCAGCGCGTCGGGCACGCTGTCGACCAGGTCGCGGCGGCCATCGCCATCAAAATCCACCGCCAACCGCAGATAGGTCGAGGGCATGAACTGCGTTTGGCCAAAGGCGCCGGCCCACGAACCCACCAGCCGCTCTGGCGCGATGTGTTCGTCCTGAATGATTTTCAGCGTCGAAAAAAATTCGCCTCGGAAGTAGGCTTGCCGCCGGCCGAAGCAGGACAGCGTCGACAGGGACGTCAATAGCGGCCGGCCGCCCAGGGTGCGCCCAAAGTTGCTTTCCACGCCCCACACGGCGGCAATCGTGGCCGGGTCGACCTGGTAGCGCACCGCCGCGCGGGCCAGGTCGGCCTGCCAGCGCGCCATGCCCGCCTGCCCGTCCGCCACGCGCTCGTCATCGACCAGGCCCGCCATGTAGTCCCAGATGGGCGTCTTGAATTCGGGCTGCGCGTCCAGCAGCTCGATGACCGCCATGTCGGGCGACAAGCCTTTCGTATGGGTGTCGAAGGTGGCGGCGGACACGCCCGCTTTCTGCGCGGGGCCGCGCAGCTGCGACAGGCAGGCGGCGTAAGGGTCGGCCGCGTGGGCGCCGAAAGCAGGCAGCGCAAGCGCCGCGCAGCAAAGCGCCCGGGCCAGGGCCGGTCTTGTCGATAGGGACATTTTCATGTTCAACGTTCCTGCGATGTCGGGGCCTGCGCATCGCCTTGCAGGCGGCGGGTCCAATCTTCCACCTGTCCGGCCTGGGCGCGCTTTTCGAACAGCGCCCGCCAGTTCGGCGACAGTTCGGGCAGCGCGGCCAGGGCGTGCAGCACGTCCGCGTCCAGCACGCGCCGGTTCAGCACGTCTTGCACGCGGGCAAGCGTCCATTGTGCATGCGGGCGTTCGGATAGCGTCAGCGTGTCGCCCGCGCACAGCCAGCCCTCTTGCAGCACGCGGTAATACCAGCCCGTCATGCCGCTGGCCTGCACGCGGGCTGCCATGCCGCGCCGGGCAAATCGGTGATCCAGTTTCCAGCACGGCTGGCGTGCTTGCGATACCTGGATCAAGGCGGTGCCGGCGCGAAACACATCGCCCACGCAGACGTCGGCTTCGGTCATGCCGTGGGTGGATATGTTCTCGCCGAATGCGCCCGGCGCCTGCAATACCGCGCGTTCGCCCAGCTCGGCCTGCCAGGCGGGATAGTGCTCGCGGGCGTAATGATGCAGCGCCTTTTCCGGGCCGCCATGAAAACGGCGGTCGGCTTGTTCGTCGCCGCGCAGGCCTTCGGCGCCCACCCACAGGCGCTGGGAAACGGGGTGTTTGTCGATACCGCTGTCGCGGCCGGAATCGCCCAGCGGACGCACGGTGCCGGTCAGCAACGCATCAATGCTTATCGGTTTCATTGGGTGTTCGGTACCGGCTGGTTGGCCTGCAACGCGGCCAGCTCGGCGTCGTCGAACCCCGCCGCGCGGCGCGCTTCCAGGTTGAACGGGCCGCGCAACCTGGGGGCGTCATAACGCTGCGCCAGGTCGGCGTAGCAGGCCACGGGTTCCTGGCCCGATTGTGCGCATAGCTGCTTGAACCAATGGTTGCCAATGGCGACATGGCCGATCTCGTCGCGCAGGATGATGTCGACGATGGCCGCGCTGGGCGCGTCTCCTGCCCCGGCCAGCTTGTTGCGGATCATGGGCGAGGCGTCCAGCCCGCGCGCCTCCAGCGTGCGCGGCACCAGCGCCAGGCGCGCAAGCAGGTCGCCCCGCGTGCGCTCGGCCATGTCCCACAGGCCGTTGTGCGCGGGGAAGTCGCCATAGGCGTAACCCAGCGCCGCCAACCGCTGACGCAACAGATCGAAGTGATAGGCCTCTTCGCGCGCTACGCGCAGCCAATCGCGATAGAACGCTTCGGGCATGCCGGCAAAACGCCACAGAATATCCAGCGCCAGATTGACGGCGTTGAATTCAATATGAGCCAGTGCGTGCAGCAGCGCGGCGCGGCCCTCGACCGTGGCCATGGATCGATGCTTGACCTGCGCGGGCGGCACCAATTCGGGGTGTTCCGGCCGGCCGGGCAAGCCGTGCGGCGCGACGAATACGCGGGTGCGGTCCAGCGGCGCGCGATCGGCGATATTGCGCACGGCCGCCAGTTTTTCCGGCCATGTCTTGCCGGCGAGCGCGGCCAAGGCCTGCCCCCGCAAGCATTGCGCGATCGGCGCGGCATCTGCCGCGGCGATGGTGTTGCTGTCCATGGTGTTTCCAATCCCAGGCGGCCCGTGCCGCCGCAATCCCTGAAAAAGCCCACGGTTTCAAACCCGCGCGCTGGCGAAGACTTTATCATTCACGAATGGATTCCCTGCGCTTGACCATTGAAACCGACCTGTCCCGCATCGACGCCCATGCCTGGGATGCGCTGGCCGGTGATCAACCCTTTCTGCGGCACGCGTTTCTGTGCGCGCTGCATGAAACGGGATGCGCGGCGCCGGCCTCGGGCTGGGCGCCGCATTATCTGGCGCTGTGGCGCGACGGAGCGCTGGCCGCCGCCACGCCGCTTTACCTGAAGTCGCACTCGCGTGGCGAATACGTGTTCGACTACGCCTGGGCCGACGCCTTCCAACGCCACGGCATGCGCTATTACCCGAAGCTGCTGTCTGCCATTCCGCTCACGCCTGTCACGGGGCCGCGCCTCTTGGCCACCAATGACGAAGACCGGGCCACGCTGGTGCGCGGGCTGGTCGCCTTTGCCGAGGAAATCAAGGTGTCGTCGCTACACCTGCTGTTTCCGGCGGACGCCGACATGCACGTGCTGCGCGAGGCCGGCTTCATGATCCGGGAAAGCGTGCAGTTTCATTGGACCAACCCGGGTTACGCGGATTTTGACGCGTTCCTGGCGCTGATGAGCCACGACAAGCGCAAGAAGATCCGCCAGGACCGCAAGAAGGTCGCCGCCGCCGGCTTGTCTTTCCGCTGGTTGCGCGGCGGCGACATTACCCCCGCCGACCTCGGTTTTTTCTACGACTGTTATTGCCGCACGTATTTCAACCATGGCAATCCGCCCTATCTGAACCGGGATTTCTTTGAACGCGCGCATCGGGAACAGCCGGAAGCGTTTGTATTGATCCTGGCCGAACGCGATGGCGTGCGGGTGGCGGCAGCGCTGAATCTGGTGGGCGGCGACGTGCTGTATGGGCGCTATTGGGGCGCCACTGAATACGTGCCGGGCCTGCATTTCGAGACCTGCTATATGCAGTCGATTGCGTATTGCATTGCGCATGGCATCCGCCGTTTTGAAGGCGGCGCGCAAGGCGAACACAAGATGGCGCGCGGCTTGTTGCCGACGCCGACATGGTCGGCGCACTGGGTGGCGCACCCGGGCTTTGCCGAGGCGATCCAGAATTTCCTGGACGAGGAAACCTCGGCGGTCACCGACTATCTGGGCGAGCTGGAATCGCACACGCCGTTCAAGGGCAGCGCCTAGCGGTAGCCGCGCTGTGCGGCGTCCCTACAGAAACCGGTCCAGCAGCTTGCGGCTGTGCTTGTCCAGCGCCAGGATGTCGCGCACCAGATAGAAGATGCCGTGGCTGTCGGCAATCAGCAGCGTCTGCGGGCTGAGCCGGCGGATGTCTTCCTCGCCGCGCAGCGTGAAAGAGGTGGGGCCGCGATCCGTTTCAACATTCCAGGTACTGGGCGTGGCAAACGTCGACACGCTGGCCAGCTTGCGGATTTCGGGCATGAATTCACGCCCGGCAAGCTCTTCTTCAATCAGCGCCCGTTGCGGGGCCGGCACGTCGGACAGGTGTTCGATCCACAGCAGTTCGTGGCCGTCGCTGGTCACCAGCGACAGGCCGCGTCCCGCTTCGCTGATGGGGAAGGCGCGCACGGGGATGACGCCTTCGTGCGTCTCGCCGTCGGCGGATTGATATTCCAGACGCCCAAAGGCATTGCGGCGCAGCTGAAAGGTCGGCAACGTCATGAAGATAATCCCGGTTCGGCGTCAGGCCACGGCGGCCATGTCTTCGCTGCCCGACGCCTGCGCGTCGGCTTCGGCCTGGCGCGCTTGCGCCTGGTAGAGGCGATAGTAGGCGCCCTCGCGGGCCATCAATTCTTCGTGCGGCCCTTGCTCGACGATCTGGCCACGGTCCAGCACGACCAGCCGGTCGGCTTTGCGCAGCGTGCTCAACCGGTGCGCGATGGCAATCGTGGTGCGACCACGCACCAGGTTGTCCAATGCCTTCTGGATTTCCTTTTCGGTGGTGGTGTCCACCGACGACGTGGCTTCGTCCAGGATCAGGATCCGCGGATCGATGAGCAACGCGCGCGCAATCGAGATGCGCTGGCGTTCACCGCCCGACAGGGCCTGGCCCCGCTCGCCCACCAGCGAGTCATAGCCGTGCGGCAGGCGCAGGATGAATTCATGCGCATGGGCCGCACGAGCGGCTGCGACGATTTCGTCGCGGGTGGCGTCAGGCTTGCCGTAGGCAATATTCTCGGCAATGGTGCCGAAGAACAGGAAGGGCTCTTGCAGCACCAACCCGATGTTGCGCCGATAGTCGGTCACGCGCACCGAGCGGATGTCGATGCCGTCCACCAGCACCGCGCCTTCGGACACGTCGTAGAAACGGCAGATCAGGTTGATCAACGTGCTCTTGCCCGAGCCGCTGTGACCGACCAGCCCAATCATTTCGCCCGGGGCGATGGTCAGGTTCAGCCCGCGTATCACCTGGCGGTTGCCGTAGCGGAAGCCCACGTCGCGCAATTCGATGCGGCCGTTGATGTGCGGCAGCGTGGCCGGCTTTTGCGGTTCGGGCACGCTGGACACATGGTCCAGCACGTCAAAAATGCGCTTGGCGCCGGCAGCCGCCTTTTGCGTCACCGACACAATGCGGCTCATGGAATCCAGGCGCAGATAAAAGCGCCCGATATACGCCAGGAACGCAGCCAGCACGCCTACCGTGATCTGCTTTTGCGACACCTGCCAGATACCGAATATCCACACCACCAGCAGCCCCACTTCCGTCAACAGCGTGACGGTGGGTGAAAACAGCGACCACGTGGTGTTGACGCGGTCATTCACTTCCAGGTTGCGATTATTGGCTTCGCGAAAACGCGCGACTTCGCGCTTTTCCTGTGCGAATGCCTTGACCACGCGAATGCCGGGAATGGTGTCGGCCAGCACGTTCGTGATTTCGGACCAGATGCGGTCGACCTTTTCAAAACCGTGGCGCAGGCGGTCGCGCACGGCGTGAATCATCCAGATGATGAACGGCAGCGGCACCAGCGTCACCAAGGCCAGCCACGGGTTGATCGACACCAGGATCACCGCCGTCATCACGATCATCAGGATGTCGGTGGCGAAGTCCAGCAGGTGCAAAGACAGGAACACGCAAATGCGGTCGGTCTCGCTACCGATGCGGGAAATCAGGTCGCCCGTGCGCTTGCCGCCAAAGTACTCCAGCGACAACTGCTGCAAATGTTCATAAGTGGTGGTGCGCAGGTCAGCGCCGATACGCTCGCTGACCCAGGCCAGGATGTAGGTGCGAGCCCATCCCAGCCCCCAGGCTAGAAAGGCGGATGCCAGCAAGCCGCTGAGATACAGGCGCACCTTGCTGTAGTCGATGGGCGCGCCGTTCTGGAACGGAATCAACACATCGTCCATCAGCGGCATGGTCAGGTAAGGCGGCACCAAGGTGGCGGCCGTGCCCAGCAACGTCAGCACGAAACCGACCAGCAAGTGGCCGCGATACGGCCGCGCGAAGCGCCAAAGCCGCAACAACGCCCACGTGGACGACGGCGCGGCCTGTTCCTGGTTGCAGGTGGGGCATTCTTCCTCGCCGGCGGGAATAACGTTATTACACACCGTGCAATTGCGTTCCTGCGGCGCTTCTTCGGCTTGGCCCGAGAGCCGGATCGCCTGCTGCGATTCAAACTGCGCCAACAGGCGCAGCGCGGCCGGGTTGCGGGCCAGCGTGAAACGCCAGATGGCCAGACGCGCCGTATTGTCGTGCAATTCCAGCACGGCGGCGCCGGCGTGGTCCGTCAGATTAAGCGTTAATTGCGGCCCGTAGGCCCACGAATCCCAGCCGTTATCGGCGGAATTTCGGGCTAGAAGGCGCCGATCCGTCGCGGCGACCAGCCCTGGCTGGAACTTCAGCCGCTGGTCCAGGTCTATTTCAACCCAGGCCAGCAAGGTTTCGCCATCCGCTAATTCAGCGCGGATTTCATCCCGCCAGCGGGCAGGAAAGGCATCGGCAAGGCCGGAAAGCAGGTGTGGTTTTTTCATTGGAACGCATACCGGGCCAGGACTCTGCCCTACTAGGCGGCAACCGGTTTACCACCTACGGCGGCAAACGTGTCCCTTCCTTACAACACAACGAGTTCACGCCTTGAAGGCGTCGTATAGTAGCAGCCGATTTTTCTAATTAGGAATATCTGGGATCCCCCACTCGTTGGCATTATTCTTACAGCGCAACCCCAAAAATTCGCAATAAATTCGCGGTCTTACATAGGGGCGTCCGCGCGTGCCAACCTGCTTCTCAAGTAAATTAAAACATGAAAAAGAAAGACATTGAATTTCTCGATGTCGTGGCTTTGCGCGGCCCGAACATTTGGACGTATCGCCCGGTCCTTGAAGCATGGGTGGATATTGGTGAATTGGAAGACTATCCGTCCAACACCATTCCCGGGTTTTACGAGCGCTTGTCCGAATGGCTGCCGACGCTGATCGAACACCGATGCAGCCCCGGCGTGCGCGGGGGATTCCTGGCCCGCCTGAAAGAAGGCACCTGGCCCGGCCACATTCTTGAACATGTCACGCTGGAATTGCAGAACCTGGCCGGATTGCGCGGCGGCTTCGGCAAAGCCCGCGAAACGTCCACCCGCGGCGTCTACAAAGTAGTGGTGCGCGCCTGGCAGGAACAGGTCACCCGCACCGCCCTGAACGAAGCGCGCGACCTGGTCATGGCCGCCATTGAAGACCGCCCGTTCGACGTGCCCGCCACCATTGCCAAGCTGCGCAGCCTGGTGGACAAGCACTGCCTGGGGCCCAGCACCGCTTGCATCGTGGATGCCGCCGACGACCGCGATATTCCGTATATCCGCCTGTTTGAAGGCAACCTGGTCCAATTCGGCTACGGCTCGGCCCAGCGCCGCATCTGGACGGCCGAAACCGACCGCACCAGCGCTATCGCCGAAGGCATTTCGCGCGATAAGGACCTGACCAAGGAACTGCTGTCGACCTGCGGCGTGCCGGTGCCCGAGGGCCGCCTGGTGCGCAGCGAGGACGACGCCTGGGCAGCCGCCGAGGACATCGGCCTGCCCGTGGTGGTCAAGCCGTATGACGGCAACCACGGCCGTGGCGTCTTCACCAATCTGACGACCCGTGAAGACGTGGTGTCCGCCTACCGCGTGGCGGTGGATGAAGGCAGCGGCGTCATCGTCGAACGCTTTGTGCTGGGCAACGAACACCGTTTGCTGGTGGTCGGCAACCGCATGGTGGCCGCCGCCGCCGGCGAACCAGCCTGGGTAACGGGCGACGGCAAGTCCACCATCACCGAATTGATCGACAGCCAGATCAACATCGATCCGCGCCGCGGTCGCACCGAAAACCATCCATTGAACCTGGTCCGCCTGGACTCCGCCGCCCGGCTGGAAATTGCCCGCCAGGGCATGTCGGAAGACAGCGTGCCGGCCGACGGCCAGCGCGTGTTGGTGCAGCGCAGCGGCAACGTGGCGTTCGACGTGACCGACCGCGTGCATCCCAGCATTGCCGCCACCGTCACGCTGGCCGCCCGCGTGGTGGGCCTGGACATAGCCGGTGTGGACCTGGTGGCCGAAGACATCACCCGCCCGCTGGCGGAACAGCGCGGAGCCATCGTTGAAGTGAACGCCGGCCCGGGCTTGCTGATGCACCTGAAGCCGGCCGACGGCACCCCTCGCCCGGTGGGCCGCGCCATCGTCGACCACCTGTTCCCCGACGGCGACGCCGGCCGCATTCCCATCGTGGGCGTCACCGGCACCAACGGCAAGACCGTGGTGGCACGCCTGGTTGCGCGCTTGCTGCATCTGTCCGGCAAGCGCACCGGCCTGGCGTGCAGCGAAGGGCTGTACCTGGACCGCCGCCTGGTGCAAAAGGGCGACCGCGCCGATTTCGCGTCCGGCACCCGGTTGCTGATGAACCGCAACGTGGACGCAGCCGTCATCGAAAACGACAGCGGCGTCATCCTGGGCCAGGGCCTGGCCTATGACCGCTGCCAGGTCGGTGTGGTGACCAATATCGACGACGCCGACCATCTTGGCGACTTCGACATCAACGAAACGGAACGCATGTTCAATGTGTTCCGCACGCAGGTCGACGTGGTGCTGCCGACGGGCGCCGCCGTGCTCAACGCGCGCGACCCCCGCGTGGTGGAAATGGCCGAGCTGTGCGATGGCGCGGTGATTTTCTTTGGCATCGACCCCGCCCTGCCCGCCATCGCCGCGCATTTGCAGCAAGACGGCCGCGCGGTGTTTGTGCGCGACGGCGGCATCATCCTGGCGCAAGGCGCCCGCGAAGAGCGGCTGGCCAATGTGGCCGCCATCCCGTTGACGCATGGTGGCCGCGTGGCCTTCCAGGTGGAAAACGTGCTGGCCGCCGTGGGCGCCGCCTGGGCGCTGGACATCCCCGTGGAACTGATCCGCGCCGGTATCGAAACCTTCGATATCGACCAGGCTGATGCGCCCTGGCAGTTCACGCTGTTTGAACGCAACGGCAGCACGGTGGTGGTGGACGACGTGCACAACGCGTCCGCCCTGCGCCCGCTGATCGCCGCCATCGACCAGTTTCCGTCGACGCGCCGCGCCGCGGTGTATTCCGCCGGCGCCGACCGTCGCGACGCCGACCTGATCGAACAGGGCCGCCTGCTGGGCGATGCCTTTGACCGCGTCGTGCTCTATGACGACATGACCGTGCAAAGCAAGCGCCCCCAAGGCCAGGCGCGCGCGCTGCTGCGCCAGGGGCTGTCGCAAGGCAGCCGCGTGAAAGACATCCAGGACGAGCCGGATCATGGCAAGGCCATCGAAAGCGTGCTGACCGGCATTGCAACGGGCGACTTCGTCCTGCTGCAATCCGACGAAGCCTTTTCGGGCCCCACCATCGATCTGGTCCGCCGCTGGATTCAACAATACTGACAGGAATACCTGCCATGGAAGTTTCCCGTATCCGTGCCCTGCGCGGCCCCAATCTGTGGAGCAAGAACACCGCGATCGAGGCCATCGTTTCGTGCGCCGACGCCGAGTGCTCCATTGATAACCTGCCCGAGTTCGAAGCCCGCCTGCGCGCGCGCTTGCCGCAAACCGGGCTGATGCGGCCGGAAGGCCATCAAGGCGCGGTGTCGATCGCGCACGTGTTGCAGATCGTCGCGTTGACGATGCAGGCGCACGCCGGTTGCCCCGTGACCTTTGGGCGCACCTCGTCCACCGTGGAGCCCGGCGTGTTCCAGGTGGTGGTCGAGTACAGCGAAGAAGAAGTCGGCCTGCTGGCGATGGAAATGGCGCAGCAACTGGTGCGCGCGGCGCTGGACGACACGCCCTTTGACTTGCCCGATGCGCTCAAGCGCTTGCGCGATCTGGACGAAGACGTGCGCCTGGGACCCAGCACCGGCTCCATCGTGAACGCCGCCGTCGCCCGCAACATTCCCTATCGCCGCCTGACGCAGGGCAGCATGGTGCAGTTCGGCTGGGGCAGCAAGCAGCGCCGCATCCAGGCCGCCGAAACCGACCTGACCAGCGCCATTTCGGAATCGATCGCGCAAGACAAAGACCTGACCAAGATGCTGCTGGACGCGGCCGGCGTGCCGGTACCCATGGGCCGCTCGGTGACGACCGCCGAAGAGGCATGGGAAGCCGCGCAAGAGCTGGGCGGCCCCGTGGTGGTCAAGCCGCGCGACGGCAGCCAGGGCCGGGGCGTGGCGGTCAACATCGAAACACGGGAACGCGTGATCCAGGCGTTCGAGGTGGCCGAGGAAGTCAGCTCGGAAGTCATCGTTGAACGCTATATTCCCGGCCACGACTTCCGTCTGCTGGTGGTGGGCGGCGCGCTGGTTGCGGCCTCGCGCCGCGACCCGCCGCAAGTGACCGGCGACGGGCAGCACACCATTCGCGAACTGGTCGATCAGGTCAACGCGGACCCATTGCGCGGCGACGGGCACGCCACCTCGCTGACCAAGATCCGCTTTGACGACATCGCGCTGGCCACGCTGAAAAAGCAAGGCTTTGACGCGGATTCCGTGCCGCCCCCCGGCACCCTCATATTCCTTCGCAACAACGCCAACCTGAGCACGGGCGGGTCGGCCACCGATGTGACCGACGAAGTGCACCCCGAGATGGCGGCGCGCGCGGTCTCCGCCGCGCGGATGATCGGGCTGGACATCTGCGGCGTGGACGTGGTGGCCGAAAGCGTGCTGTACCCGCTGGAAGAGCAGCATGGCGGCGTGGTCGAAGTCAACGCCGCGCCGGGCCTGCGCATGCACCTGAACCCGTCGTTCGGCAAGGGCCGCGCGGTGGGCGAGGCCATCATCGCCAACATGTACGCGGACGGCGACGACGGGCGTATTCCGGTCGTGGCCGTGGCCGGCACCAACGGCAAGACCACCACGGTGCGCCTGACCGCGCACCTGCTGGGCGCGGCCGGCAACCGCGTCGGCATGACCAATTCCGACGGCGTGTATATCGATAAGCTGCGCATCGACACCGGCGATTGCAGCGGCCCGCGCAGCGCGCGCAGCGTGCTGATGCACCCGGACGTGGACGCCGCCGTGTTCGAAACCGCGCGTGGCGGCATCTTGCGCGAAGGCCTGGCGTTCGACCGTTGCAACGTGGCCATCGTCACCAACATCGGCATGGGCGACCACCTGGGCCTGGGCTACATCAGCACCGTTGAGGACCTGGCCGTGGTCAAGCGCGTGATCGTGCAGCACGTGCACCCGTCAGGCACCGCTGTGCTGAATGCCGCCGACCCGATCGTGGCCGAGATGGCCGCCAGCTGCCCGGGGTCAATCACCTACTTTGCCGAAGACCGCAACCATCCCGTCCTGGCCACACACCGCGCGCAGGGCCTGCGGTCGGTGTACCGCGACGGCGACGCGATCGTGGCGGCGCAAGGCGCCGAAGAAACCCGCTTCCCGCTGGCCGACATTCCGCTGACGCGCAATGGCACGATCACCTTCCAGGTCGAAAACGCCATGGCGTCAATTGCCGCGGCGTGGGCGTTGAACCTGGATTGGAACGTTGTGCGCCGTGGCCTGGCCACGTTTGTGAACGATGCGCAAACGGCCCCTGGCCGCTTCAATGTGTTCGACTACCGGGGCGCAACGGTCATCGCCGACTACGGCCACAACCCCGACGCCATTCTGGCGCTGGTGCGCGCGGTGGACGCCATGCCGGCCAAGCGCCGCTCGGTGGTCATCAGCGGGGCGGGCGACCGCCGTGATGAAGACATCCGCATGCAGACCGAAATCCTGGGCGCCGCCTTTGATGACGTGCTGCTGTATCAGGATCAATGCCAACGGGGCCGCGCCGACGGCGAGGTGCTGGCTCTGCTGCAAGAGGGCCTGGTGGATGCGCCGCGCACGACGCACATCGAGGAAATCCATGGCGAATTCCTGGCTATCGATACGGCGCTGGGGCGCCTGCAAGCCGGGGATCTGTGCCTGATCCTGGTGGACCAGGTGGAAGAAGCGCTGGCGCACATCGCTCACCGCATCGCCCAGCCCTGAGGCGGGCGGCGCGGCGGGTACGCCGAAAACGCAAACGGGGCGCAGTGCGCCCCGTTTGCATTTCACCCGCCATGATGTCAACCGCCATGATGTCAACCGCCATGACGTCGACCGCCATGATGTCAACCACCATGCACGGCGCCGGGTGCAACGTGTGAACCCACGCGCTCAGGTGCTGGGCGTTGCCGCTTCCGGCGCGGGGCCGGTGGCCTGGTACTTGTCCGTCACATGCGTGCATCCCACCGCCGCCAGCGCGGCCAGCGTCAGCAAGAGAGCGCTGCAAAGTCGTTGCGTCATGCGTGCCTTCCTTTTTTGTTGATGAAAAGCCCAAGGGTTGGGCACGACTATACCGGCCGGGCCTTGCCGCCACCAGCGCCGCAGTGGCCGTTCTAGCCCGCCACAGGGGGGAACCGACGCATCTTCCGTTACCAGCCCCGCTCAAAAGGGGACAAGACATTGCCGGAATGTAACTCCTGCGCGGCCCTTTCGCCCGGGATTTTTCCCTCGGAAAATCGCGTCCGCCAAGCCTTCCGGCGCTGTTACATATACCCACAGCCGCGTTTGACAGCCCCTTTGGCCACTCGTAAGTTAGGGGCTAGCTGATCAGCGTTCAAGTCAACCGCGACAGCAGGAACTTATAGGCCATAAGCCCTGCGTCGCACGAAGATAAGAAGAGAGGTCACCATGAATAACGACATCATCGCCGGCAAGTGGAAGCAAATGACTGGCAAGGCCAAAGCCGCCTGGGGTGAGCTCACCGACGACGAACTGACCCGCACGGAAGGCAACGCCGAACGCCTGGCTGGCCTGATTCAAGAGCGTTATGGCAAGACCAAGGATGAAGCGCAAAAGGAAGTCCGGGATTTCTTCGACCGCAATCCCTGAATCCTCCCACCGCCTTGATCGGTCGAACTCACTGGAGAAGCTGACATGTTGCATTACGCCGTAGTTTTCTTCGTCATCGCGATCATCGCGGCGGTTCTCGGCTTTGGCGGTATTGCCGCCGGGGCCGCGGGTATCGCCAAGATCCTGTTCTTCGTATTCCTGGTGCTGGCGCTCTTGTCCATCCTGAGCGGCGCGCTTCGAAAAAAATAGAACACGCCGATAGCACGCATACCCCTCGAAGTTGAAAGTTGAAAATCTGACTGTCTGCCGCGCCGACGCTTAACGCGGCAGACCCATACTAATAAGGAGCACGACTATGGAATTTCGCAAGCTGATCGCCGCCGCCGCACTGGGAACTGGCGCTGTCTTCACTTCCATGGCTTTCGCGGCGGATGATGGCAAGCCCAAGCAATCCGTGGGCGAATATGCCTCCGATGCGACCGTCACGACCAAGGTCAAGGCCGCTTTCGTTGCCGACAAGCAACTGAGCGCGTTGGACATCGCCGTGGAAACCAACAATGGCGTTGCGACGCTGACCGGTACCGTAGGCACGGCGGCTGAAGCCGACCACGCTGCTACCGTCACCCGTGGCGTTGAAGGGGTGAAGCAGGTGAAGAACAACATCAAGGTCGACCCGGCCAAGAACAAGAAGTAAGGCAGGTTTGTAAGGACGGCCGCGTTCCATACCGGGGCCTAGAGAGAGAGGCGGCGCCTGTGGCAGACACAGGCGCCGTTTTTTATGGGCGGGCCTGCACACAGCGCCCGCCTTGCCCCGGGGGATGCCCCGGATCAGATCCGTCAGATCGTGACGGTGCCCCGGCCGATCTCCACCGCACGGCCGCCCACCAGGATGCGGCCGTCGGCATGCACGTCCAGCAGCAAGCGGCACGGACGTCCCGTTTGATCGCCCTGCTCGACCAGGATGCTGGCGGGCAAAGGCCGCTGCTTGTGAATCAACCAGCCCCCCAGGTTGGCGCAGGCCGATCCGGTGCCGGCGTCCTCGTCCACACCGCCGCCCGCCTTGGCAAAGAAGTAGCGCGCCACGACTACCTGGCGTGCATCGCGCACATTGCCTTCGTCGAACGCGAACAGGTACATCGTCTTGCGGCCCAGGCTGCTGGCCTGCCAGCGGCTTAGCTTGGCGGAATCGGGCGCCGCGCGGCGCCCCGCGTCCACGCTGGCCAACGGCACCAGCAGCTGATCGGCGCCGGTATCCACCCAAATTGGATCGCTTGCCAGGTCATCGGCCGACAATCCGACCAGCGATGCGATTGCCGCGCGATCTTGCTGGGGCGGCGCCGTTTGCACGCCGTTGGGGCACGGCGCGGTGAAGGTCCAGGCGTCGCCTTGCGCCTGCACCGGCACCACGCCCGCGGCGAATTCCAGCGTCAACGCATCGCCGGTGCCGCGAATGTCGCGCACCACTTGCGACGTACCGAGGGTGGGGTGGCCGGCAAACTTCATCTCGTAGCCCGGCGTGAAGATGCGCACGCGTGCATCAGCCTTGTCGGACGGCAGGATGAACGTGGTTTCCGACAGGTTGAATTGCGCAGCCAGGTTCAGCATCGTGGCGTCGTCCATGCCCCGCGCGTCTTCAAACACGCAAAGCTGGTTACCTCCGAAGGTGGACGAGGCAAAGACGTTTAGCAGGCGGAAAGCGTAGGAAGTCATGAAGGGAATCACGCAGGAAAAGCGCCGGCGCACCCGGCAAGGCTTTCCACTTTATCGCAGCGCCCCGCCGCGATCCATCACGCATCGCTTACCAGATTGCAAAGAAAAACACCCAAGCCATGCAGAACGGCGCCAGGCCCGCGGCCAGCACCACCCACGCCGCCACCTTGCGCGTGGCCGTGACGGGGCGCGGCGCCAACAGGCGGGCAAACAGGCGCAAGGTCCACAGCACGGCAAGTGTCAACAGCGTGAAGCGCACCGGGCCGGCCCAGCCCGCTTGCACCCCTTCGTGCTTGAGCAGGTTGACGGTGGTGGCCGACAGCCCCAGGAACACGCCGATGCCGGCCGACGGGATCAGCGCCTGCGCCAGCTTGTGCACGCCGGGACGGATCCAGCGCGTTGCGGCGGCATCGACCGACGGCGCGGCGGGCGCCAGGCGGTCCGCCAGCCACAACGACAGGAAACTGGCGCCGCCCACAAACACCGTGGCGCCGATGACGAACATCAGGATGCCCGCGCCGTCCAGCCACGAGAAGCTGTCGTTGACGTCGGGGTAATGCGTCAGGATGAACCAGGGCGCGTTGTCCATCAGCGGCCACATGATGTCGTGCTCGACCAGCCAGGTCGCGGCCCACTGCTTGGCCGTCACGTACCAGGGGCTGGCGCTCCAGAGGAACGCGCCGATGGCGATACCCATCAGGCCGAAGCACAGCAAGGCGGTCTGCCAGGCATCGCCATCCGCCACGTGCACGATTTCTTCTTCAGGCGAACGCGGTGTCAGGGCAATGGCGCCGCGATAGTCGCTGCACCGGCCGCACATGTGGCAATCGCCCGCGCCCTTCATGTGGCGCAGCGGCACCAGCGGCGCGCAGTTGATGGGCTCGATGCGGATAACCGGGTGGCGCCACTTTTCTTCATCGACCTTGAAGTGCCACGGCGCCAGCTTGGCCAGCAGGTTGAACACGCCGTTGACCGGGCACAGGTATTTGCACCAGACGCGCTTGCTGCGGCCATACCGCCAGCCGACGATCATGGCCGCCACGGTGGAACCGCCCAGCACGGCCAGCACCGCCAGCGGGTATTGATACACGCTGATCAGTTGGCCGTACACCGTCGTCAACGCAAACGCCACAAACGGCCAGCCGCCCCAGCGCATCCACTTCGGGATGGCGCGGCCCTGCCCGCGCTCGCTGGCCCATTCCGTCAGCATGCCTTCTGGGCAAAGCCAGCCGCACCAGGCGCGGCCCAGGATCGGCATCGAGATCAGCACGAATGGCCACCAGACTCCCCAGAAGGCAAACTGCGCAACGATGGTCAGGTTGTTGAACACCGATGCCGCGTTGTCGGGCAAGGGCATGATTGCGGGCACGATCAACAGGAACGCGTACAACGCAACAATGCCCCACTGAAGCTTGCGCAACAGCGGGGCATGGTCACGGAGAAAATCGGCGATCCGGGAAGTCACCCTCCCGAGTACAGCAGCCATGGTCAAACCTTCAATGTTCAGTCCGGCATCACGTCGGAATCAAGAGACGTTGCGCGCTGGCACCGGCGCGCGGGCCGGCTTGCCGCCCACCCAGCGCAACAGCGCCCACACCACGATCCAGTAAGCCACCCACAACAACACCGAGATCAGGGCGGGCAACGCGCGGTAGCCGGCGAAGTCGGCCAGGACCTTGCCCACGCCGGTGCTGTCGCTCAAGAGCCACGAGCTATCCCAGACGGGGTCGATGATGGTGGGCAACACGTCCAGCGAAATCAGGTGGTCCAGGCCGCCGACCAGCAGCGAACCGGCCAACAGCAGCAACAGGATTTCGGTTACGCGGAAGAAGCGGCGCCACGTAATCATCTTGCCGCCCAACTGCAACAGCCAGAACGTCAGCAAGGCCACGGCAAAACCAGCCACGCCGGCCAGCGCCAGCTTGGCCATGTCGCCACCGCCCTCGCCCGCCGACACGGTGCCGTACAGAAACACCACGGTCTCGCTGCCCTCACGCGCCACGGCAATGGCCACCAGCACGAACAGGCCCCACCAGTTGTCATTGGCGACGGAACTACGCGCGCCGCTTTCCAGTTCGCCTTTTAGCGTGCGGCCGTGCTTTTTCATCCACACAACCATCTGCACGACCAGCGCGCAAGCGGCTAACGACATGATGGCCTGAAACCATTCCTGCCCTTCGTCGCTAAGCCAGGACGACACGCCCAGCAACACCAGGGCCAGCGCCACGGCCAGCCCCAGGCCCGCCGCCACGCCGCCCCACAGGTAGTTCAGCCCGCGCTTGCCTTCCGGCGTGGCGCGTAGCCAGGTGTACAAAATACCCACCACCAGCAGGGCTTCGACGCTTTCACGCCAGACGATAAAAAGGACCTGTTCCATGTATGGCTACCGCTTATTCCTTGGGCTTGACGACCAGGGTGCCTTTCACGCTTTGGTGAAAGTCATCAAAGAAGGGGTACTCGCCGGGGCGGGAAATGGTGATGACGACGAAGGATTTCACCCCCGGTCCCAACACTTTTTCCTTGCGCAGCGGAATGCTCTCAAATTCCACCGGCTCGTTGCTTTCGTTGATGAGTTCAATCTTGAAACGGCCGGCGGGCACTTCCAGGGTTGCCGGCTCGAACGTGCCGTCCGGCTTGAACCTGAGCGTGAACGTCGGCAATTCGTCCGCCTGCGCGGGCGCCATGCCGGCAAGGCCGGCCAGGCCGATCAGCACGGCGGCAACAACGCGAAGCAGGCGGCGCACGATCAATATCCGCCCTTCTTGCCGGTGCCGGCGTAGACGAATTCGTATTCCAGTTCAAAGGGCTCGAACCACGGGCCCACGCCGGTTTCCTTGTCGACGTGGCGGCCGAAGTGGGCCATCTTGTTTTCGGACGGCGGCAGGATCGAATACTTCAGCTTGTACTTTCCCGGGCCTTCCAGCTTGACGTTGTCGCCATAGTGCGGCCCGTCGTTGGCGACCATCGGCATGAAGGTACCTTTCTGCACGTTCTGGCTGCCGACCTTCTGGATTTCAAAATTCACGACCAGGTAAGGCACCCATTCGCCTTCCGGGAAGCCGGTTTTGTTGCCGGCCGTGGCGTGGATATCGGCCTCAAGGTGCACATCGGAATCCTTGGCGGGGCGCATCATCCCGGGCGGGTCCATTTCGATCGGCTGCAAATACACCGCGCCGATTTCCATGCCGCCCTTCTCAACCGGCTTGCCGATGGGGTATTGGGCCGCGTTGGCGGCCGACACGCTCATTGCGACAATGGCCAGCGCCAAGGCTTTCTTGATCATGTGCATCATCCTGTGAAACTCGAATTAGGTATCGGCTCTAAAAACATAAACAAGAACCGTTTGCATTAATGTAACGAAAAAAACTGACATATCCCTGAACCAAAAGGCCCGGGATGCGTCAGTTCGTTGCGTTATCTCAAAGGGAAAAGCGGCCACAAAAAAGCCGGCGAGGCAGTGCCGCACCGGCTGCTGGCAGGGCAAAAAGCGCGGATGCGCCTTTGCCGCTTGGCGCTATTTGCGACCCTGGCCCGGCGTGCTGCCCGGCGTGAACGGGAACGTCGAGAACATCGCGCGCGTCTGGTCCTGCATTTGATCCTGCATCTGCACGAACAGGTTTTTGCTCTGGTCGATGTAGTTGTTCATCATGTTTTGCAGCATGGGCGTCTGCACATTCATGAACTGCGTCCAGGCTTCGGGCCCGAACTGGCTACCGTACAGCCCCTTGGACTGTTCCGCCATGCGGGTCTGGATTTCCATGAAGGCCTGGATGTTCTTTTCAAGATAAGAACCCATGATGCCCTGCATGGCGTGCCCGTAGAAACGGATGATCTGCGACAGCATGTTCGACGAGAACATGGGCATGCCGCCGCTTTCCTCTTCAAGAATGATCTGCAAGAGGATGCTGCGGGTCAGGTCTTCGCCGCTCTTGGCGTCGACCACCTGGAATTCTTCATTGGCCAGGACCAGTTGCTTGACATCTGCCAGAGTGATGTAGGTGCTGGTCCGGGTGTCGTATAGGCGACGGTTGGGGTATTTTTTAATCAGGCGCAGGCTGGCGCCGGTTTGTGCTTGCGTCATGTGTGTCCCCGGATCGGGCGATCTCTAAGACTTCGAATAGGGTGGAGTGTAATGCCGGAAGGCCCTCTCCCCGAGGCCTTCCAGCGCCTTGAGCCGCCGGGGGGCGGCCCGCTAGCCTTCATCAGCCCATGTGCAGGCCGCCGTTCAGCGAGAAGTCCGCGCCGGTTGAAAAACCGGATTCATCCGACGCCAACCACGACGTCATGGAGGCGATTTCCTCGGGCGTGCCCAAGCGTCGCACCGGAATGGTCGCCACGATTTTTTCAAGCACTTCGGGGCGGATGGCGCGAACCATGTCCGTGCCGATGTAGCCCGGCGAAATCGTATTGACGGTGACACCCTTACTGGCCACTTCCTGAGCCAGCGCCATGGTGAAGCCATGGATGCCGGCCTTGGCCGTGGAGTAATTGGTCTGGCCGAACTGGCCCTTCTGACCGTTCACCGAGCTGATGTTGATGATGCGGCCCCACTGCCGTTCAACCATGCCCTCGATGACCTGCTTGGTCACGTTGAACAGACTGTTCAGGTTGGTGTCGATCACCGCGCGCCAATCGTCGGCGCTCATCTTGCGGAACAAGCCATCGCGGGTGATGCCCGCGTTATTGACCAGCACGTCGACCCCGCCCAGCTCCGCCGTGACCTTTTCAAAGGCCTTCACGGTGGATTCCCAGTCGGACACGTTGCCCACAGACGCGTGGAACGTGTAGCCCTGCGCAGCCTGCTCATCCAGCCATTGCTGGTAGTTGCGGCTGGGGCCGCAACCTGCCACGACGCGAAAGCCATCCTTGGCCAAGCGCTGGCAAATAGAGGTGCCGATACCGCCCATCCCGCCTGTTACGTAAGCCAGTTTTCCGCTCATTGGACTTCCTCCTGTGTGCGACGGACGCCTCGTTGATTAACTTCTTATTAGTCCGGGGTAAACCGCGTCGTGCGGTTTCAGGCTGCCCGGACCTTCACATACCTGCCAGGCGCCGGCTCGATCGGCTGGTACTTGGCATTGCCTAATTTTGTGCGCGCCTTGATCTGCTTGCCCGAATGGTCGGCCAGCCAGGCCGTCCAGTCCGGCCACCAGCTGCCCGCGTGTTCGGTGCTTTGCGCGAACCAGGCATTCGGGTCGCCCGGCATGTCATGGCCCTTCTTGCCCAGCTTGTCCGCCACCCAATAGCTGCGGCGCTTCTTGGCGGGCGGGTTCACCACGCCGGCGATGTGGCCCGAGGCGCCCAACACGAAACGCTGCGGCCCGCGCAGGACCTGCGTGGAGGCATAGGCGGACACCCAGGGCACGATATGGTCTTCGCGCGAACCAAAGATGTACGCCGGCATCGTCAGGCGCGTCAGGTCCAGCGGGGTGCCGGCCGCTTGCGCGCGACCCGGCACCTTCAGGTTGTTTTCCAGGTAGGTATTGCGGAAGTACCAGGAAAAGAACGGCCCGGGCAGATTGGTGCTGTCGCCATTCCAGAACAGCAGGTCAAACGGGGGCGGCTTCTGGCCCTTCAGGTAGTTGCCGACTACGTAGTTCCAGACCAGCTCGTTGGGCCGCAGGAACGAGAACGTGGTGGCCAGGTCACGGCCGGGCATCAAGCCGCCGTTGCCCAGTTGTTGGTCGCGCAGCAGCGCGTGGGCTTCGTCGACAAAGACTTTCAGCACACCGGTGTCGTGGAAATCCAGCAGCGAAGTCAGCAGCGTCAGCGACGCTACCGGCTGTTCGCCGCGCGCCTCGGCCAGCGCCAACGCCGCGGCCAGCATCGTGCCGCCCACGCAGAAACCCAGCGCGTTGACCTTGGGCTGCTTGGTGATGTCGCTGGCCACGCGCAGCGATTGCAGCACGGCGTCATCCAGGTAGTCGGTCCAGGTGGCGCGGTCCACGCCATCGGTGTCGCTGGCCAACGGGTTGCGCCAGGAAACCAGGAACACCGTGTAGCCCTGCCCCACTGCGTGGCGCACGAAGGAATTTTCGGGCTGCAAGTCCAGGATGTAGAACTTGTTGATGTTCGGCGGCACGATGACCAGCGGGCGCTCGTAGACCGTGGCGGTCGAGGGCGCGTACTGGATCAGCTGGAACAGCTTGTTCTCGAACACCACTTCGCCGGGCGACACGGCCACGTTGCGACCGATCTCGAACTGCGATTCATCGGTTTGGGTGATGCGGCCTTTCTTGACGTCACCCAGCAGGTTGGCCAAGCCCTCGTTCAGCGCGCGGCCGGCGCTTTCGACGATGGATTGCTGGGCGTCCGGATTCAATGCCAGGAAGTTGGACGGCGACAGCGCGTCCACCCACTGCATGATGGAAAAACGCAGGCGCTCGCGCATGGGTTCGCTGACCTGGGCGGCGTCGACCATGCGCTGCATGGCGCGCGCGGACAGCAGATACGTGTGGGCCAGCAGCAGATGCGAGCCATTGGCGGCCCAGGCGTCGCCGGCAAAGCGGCGGTCGGCGGGAGGCACAAGCGCGCCGCGCCGGGCGTCGTCACAAAGGCGCTGCCACTCGCGAGAGAATTCGGCCTGAATTTCGGCCAGGATTTCCGGTGCCACGCTCACCGGAATGGGTCCTGCGGAGAGATTGGCGTTCACTTCCACACCTTGTTATCGACACTGCTCGATTGATGTTGCATTCCGGGTCCATCACTGTCAATGCGGGTATACAAGGAGTTTCGCCGCACGGTTTTGCGCCCTGTGCGGCGGCCTTGCGCCAGATCAAACCGGGTCGAGCCAGGCCAGCAACGCCATGCGTCCGGTTTCGGTATCGCGGCGGTATGAAAAGAAGCGCCGCGGGTCCGATACCGTGCACATGCCGCTCAGGGCCACTTCTTGTACCCCGGCGCGGCGCAGGCGGAAATCGGCCAGTCCGGCGAGGTCGGCCAGCCACTTTCCCGATAGACCGGGACGCGGCGTGAAGAACCGCAGCGTGGCCGGATCGTCCGCCGTAAAAGCGTCCAGCACGTCTTGCCCCACTTCGAATTCGGTCGGACCGATGCCGGGGCCGACCCAGGCGCGCCAACCACCGGCGTCGGGCACCTTGGCTTGCATGGCCGCCAGCGTGTGTTCCAGCACCCCGCCCGCCAGGCCGCGCCAGCCGGCATGCGCCGCGCCCAGCACCCGGCCTTGCGCGTCGGCAATGACAACGGGCAGGCAGTCGGCCACCATGATGGCCAGCACGCGCCCGGGTTGCGCAGTGACGCTGGCGTCGACCGCCGGTTCGTCGGGCAGCTCAGGCGCATCGGCATCGACCACCTCGCTGCCATGCACCTGGCGCAGCCACAAGGGCTCGCCCGGGACGGCGGCGCGCACGCGGCGGCGGTTTTCAGTGACGGTGTCGGGCTGGTCGCCGGCACGCCGGCCCAGGTTCAGGGAATCATGCGGCGCCACGCCCACGCCCCCGGCGCGGGTCGTGCAGAAGTACGACACGCCCGGCCACGACGGGCCGGTCACAACGGGCAGGCTGGCGATCACGCGGTCCATGCAACGGTTTCCTGAACCAGCGTCATGTCGGCCGGAACGTCAGCGGCGAATTGCACCTCGCCGTTGCCGCCGGGATCATCGAAATGCAACGCCCGCGCATGCAGCATCTGCCGCGTGGCCCCGGCAATGTTCTTGCCGCCATAGATGGTATCGGCCAGCAGCGGGTGCCCCAGGCTGGCCATGTGGACGCGGATCTGGTGGGTGCGGCCGGTTTCCAGGCGACACACCACTTCCGTCACGCGCCCGCCGGGGTCCACCTGGCCGCGCCGGACCGGCGCGTAATTGGTAATGGCGAGTTTGGGCGCAACGGGGCGTTCGACGCTCATGCGCACCGGCACGCGGGCATCGCGGCCGATCGCGCGATCCACCCGGCCGGCCGCCGCCATCCAACCATGAGCCAGCGCGACATATTCGCGGCCCATGCTGCGCGCCTGCAATTGGCGCACCAGATGCGTCTGGGCCTTTTCATTGCGGGCCACGACCATGAGCCCGGAGGTGTCTTTGTCCAGCCTGTGAACGATGCCGGCACGCGCCACGGCCGCCAATTCCGGGTAGCGGTACAGCAGGCCGTTCAGCAGCGTGCCGCTCCAGTTGCCGGCGCCCGGATGCGTCACCAGGCCCGCGGGCTTGTTCACGACGATCCAGTCGGGGCTTTCGTCCACGACGGTGAATTCAACGGGTTCGGGGGTGAAGGCGCGCGCGTCAGGGGCGGGCTGGGCCCATACCAGCAGCTCGTCGCCCGGGCCCACCGTCTGGCGGGTCTTGCCGGGCGCGCCGTTCACGTGCACGTTGCCGGATTCGATCCAGCCTTGCAAGCGGCTGCGGGAATGGTCGGGCAGCAAGCCGGCCAGCACCTTGTCCAGCCGGTCGGCGCGGGTGCTGGAAGGCACGGTTACACGTTGCGGTTCCCCCCGGTTTTCGGCGGGGTTTGCCTCGGTGATTTCGTCGGAGTTTTCGTCAGGAAGGCCCAGGAGTTCGTCGTCGGAAACGAGATCTGTGCCGGCGGCTGTATCGGACATGGAGACAAATCATATAATCAGCCTGCCATGCTAACACCAAGGATACGATTCTCGTGATTCACCACCCCGCAGCTCCCTCGAACCCCGCATCCCGAAGCGGGCCGGTTTTGCGCGTGGTTATCGCGCTATTTGCCGTCATCGTCATCGCCGGTTGCGGCTCGACCAACAGCAAATATGACAAGACCACCAACTGGAGCGCCGAACAGCTCTACGCCGACGCCAAGTCGGAAATGTCTTCCGGCGGCTGGAAGGAAGCGCGCGAGCGCCTGACCGCCATCGAAAGCCGCTACCCCTTCGGTGTGTACGCCCAGCAGGCCCTGCTTGAACTGGCCTACGTCAACTGGAAAGACGGCGAAAACGAACAGGCCCTGGCCGCCATCGATCGCTTTCAACAGCTTTACCCGAACCACCCGGGCACCGACTACGCGCTGTACCTGAAAGGCCTGATCAACTTCACGCCCGCCAGCGCGTTCATGACCAACATCACGGGCCAGGACCCCGCCGAGCGCGACCCCAAGGGCCTGCGCGCGTCCTACGACGCGTTCAACGAACTGATCAAGCGCTACCCGGAAAGCAAGTATTCGGTTGACGCCGAAAAGCGCATCGCGTGGCTGGTCAACACCATCGCCATGAACGAAGTCTATGTGGCGCGCTATTACTACGAACGCGGCGCCTACGTGGCCGCCGCCAACCGCGCGCAAACCGTCATCACCGATTTCGAAGGCGCCCCCGCCACCGAAGAAGCGCTTTACCTGATGGTCGAGTCCTACGACAAGCTGGGCATGACCGACTTGAAGAACGACGCGCAACGCGTCTACGACAAGAACTTCCCCAACAGCGAATTCAAGACCAAGGGCCTGAAGGCCGACCGCAGCTGGTGGAATCCGTTTGACTGATTGGTTTGACTGATTGGTTTGACTGACTGTTCAGCGGATTTGCCCGCATGGGAAAAAGCCCCTCGGATCGTGGATCCGAGGGGCTTTTTATTTGGGCCTGGTGGTTAGGCGTTGGCGGCGTTGTCGAAAAAGAACGTCTTGCCGCAACGCCGGCGGCAACGCATCCGCGCTAGGCCGCCACGTCGTCGCCGCCCTGTTTGCGCCGGTAGAACGCCAGTACCTCTTCCAGTTCCCGCGTGCGGGCAAACGGCGGCAGGCCGCGCCACAGGCGCTTGCCGTAGGGCTTTTCGACCAGGCGGGCATCGCCCACCATCAAGACGCCCCAGTCCGATTCCGTGCGGATCAAACGGCCCGCGCCCTGCTTGAGCGAAATGGCGGCTTCGGGCAATTGGTATTCCGAAAACGGGTTGCCGCCCTGCGCCCGGCACGCGCGCAGGCGCGCTTCGATGACCGGGTCATCAGGCGGGGCAAACGGCAGCTTGTCGATGGCTACCAGGGTCAGCACGTCGCCCGGCAGGTCAATGCCTTCCCAGAAGCTGGCACTGCCCACCAGCACCGGGTGCTTGAGCTTGCAGAAGCGGTCCAGAAGATCGCGGCGCGTGCCCTCGCCCTGCTTCAACAGCGGCCAGTCGTGGCCTGCGTCGTCAAACGCGTCGGCCAGCAATGTAGCCACTTTTTCCACGGCGCGCAGCGTCGTGCAAAGCACCAGCGTGCCGCCCGGACTGGCCTCCAGCAAAGGCATCAGCGTGTCGACAAAGCGATCCAGGAACTGCGGCGATTGCGGCTCGGGCATGCCGCGCGGCACAAACAGCAGCGCCTGTTCGGGATAGTTGAACGGCGATTCCCACTTGCCCGTACGCGCTTGCTCCAGGCCAAGCTGGCTGGTGAAGTGCGTGAATTCGCCATTCACCGACAGCGTGGCCGACGTCATGATCCAGGCCTGCCCCGGCTTGCGGTATTTGGAAAACGCCTGCGCAACGGACAGCGGCGCGGAATGCAGCCGCACATGGTGCAGGCCGTGTTCGACCCAGCGCACGGCCGGGCCGGTCCATTGCTGCGCGGCCGCCACTCCTTCCAGAATGGCGGCGGGTGTGGACGGCCCATCGGCCAGCGCGATGTCGGCGGCGGGCTCGGGCGCCTGGTCATCACGGCCCCAGCCTTCATCATCCGTGTGGGCGCCCGCGCGGCCCGGCGTTGCCCAGCGTTTCAGTCGCACCGATATTTCGGCGCCGCTGCGCGCGGCCGCCATCAGGTCGGGGTGCTTTTCAGCCACCACCCCCAATGCCTTGGTTGCCGTGTCCACGGCCTCGCGCAAGGCGGCAAGCGCCTCGTCGAATTCCTCGGGGTTGGGGATAGCCTCGAACGTGGCCTTGCGGCCCGGCATCTTGTCCAGCGGCGCACAGGCCAGGCGCAGTTCGCGCGCGGCCGTTTCCAGGTGGCGGCTGACGTCGCTCCATTTGGCGGCCTCGCGCGCATACGCCAGCCCGGCCACCTCCAGCGCGCGGCCAAAGTCCATCAATTGGTGCGTGGACACGCTGCTGCCCAGGAACCGCGTGGCGGTGTCGGGCAACTGGTGGGCTTCGTCGAAGATGACGGTATCGGCTTCGGGCAGCAGGTCGGTAACGCCTTCTTCGCGCAGCACCAGGTCGGCCATGAACAGCGCGTGGTTGACCACGACGACATCGGCCTCCTGGGCTTGGCGGCGCGCCTTGACGACGAAGCAGTCGCGGATGCGGGGGCATTCCTGGCCCAGGCAGTTCTCGCGGGTCGAGGTCACACGCTGCCAGATGTCGGCGTCTTCGGGCACTTGCGCCAGATCGCCGCGGTCACCCGTCTTGGTAATGCCCGCGAACACCTGGATCTGGCGCAGCTGCTGGATTTCGGTGCGCGATTTCAACGCGCGCTCATCGCCCTGCAAGCGCTCAAGGTGGTAGTGGCAGACATAGTTGCCGCGCCCCTTGAGCAGCGCGGCGGTGACGGGCGCGGCCAGCGCGGCGCGTACGCGCGGCAAGTCGCGCGCGAACAGCTGGTCTTGCAGCGTGCGCGTGCCTGTGGAAATCAGCACCTTGCCGCCCTGGATGAAGGCGGGTACAAGGTAGGCCCAGGTTTTGCCGATGCCGGTGCCCGCTTCGGCCACCAGCGTGGCGCGGTCCTGGATGGCGTCGCCGATGGCCTGCGACAGCTCCACTTGCGAAGGGCGAGGCTTGTAGCCGGGCATGGCCGTGGCCAACGGCCCGTCCTCGTCGAAGAATTCGGAAATATCCAGGTCCAGCATTACGGCAGCCTAGTGTCGGTCGGAGTCTATGGTGAACCGGTACCGGTAACGGTTCGGGCGCCAGACACTGATGTGGGAAAGGACCAAATGATACCCCTTGCCACGCCGCCTTTCCGGCTGACCAAGGGACAGATGGGTCCCCCCTGGCACGTTTTGTAATAGCCGCTTATGGCACAATCCGCCCCTTGTTTTTCCTTTTTGCCGTCGTATAGAGATGTCTGAAACTTCCGCTATCACGTACGTCGCCGCCGGCGTCGACAACGCCCGCATCATCGCGCAGCTTGCCACCGAGCTGGGCGCGCGCACCTCCCAAATCGCTTCGGCGGTGGAACTGCTGGATGACGGCGCCACCGTGCCGTTCATCTCGCGCTATCGCAAGGAAGCCACTGGCGGCCTGGACGATACCGTGCTGCGCAACCTGGAAGTGCGGCTGGGCTACCTGCGCGAACTCGAAGAGCGCCGTGGCGCCATCCTTGAGTCCATCTCGCAGCAGGGCAAGCTGACGTCCGCGTTGCAGCAAGAAATTGCCACGGCCGACACCAAGCAGCGCCTGGAAGACTTGTACGCGCCGTACAAGCCCAAGCGCCGCACGCGTGCCCAGATCGCCCGCGAGGCCGGTCTGGAACCCCTGGCGGACGCCATCCTGGCCGACACCGCCTGCGACCCCGCCGCGCTGGCCGAGCAGTACCTGAACCCCGAGGCGTCCATCAACGATGCCAAGGCGGCGCTGGACGGCGCGCGCGACATCCTGGCCGAACGCTACGCCGAAAACGCGGACCTGCTGGCCGACATGCGCGAGCACCTGTGGTCCACCGGCCTGATCTATTCCAAGATGATCGACGGCAAGGAAACCGAAGGGGCCAACTTCCGCGACTGGTTCGACTTCAACGAGCCGCTGCGCACCCTGCCCTCGCACCGCATCCTGGCGCTGCTGCGCGGCCGCCAGCAAGGCGTGCTGGAATTGCGCCTGGGGCTGGAAGCCGAACTTGAAGCGCAGGTGCCGCACCCGTGCGTCGCGCGCATCGCCAACTTCCTGAAGCTGGGCAATGGCCTGTTCGCGCTGGACGCGACGCCGCGCGCCCGCTGGTTGGGCGAAGTGTGCCGCTGGACCTGGCGCGTGAAGCTGCTGACGGCGTTTGAAAGCGAACTGATCGGCCGCCTGCGCGAAAGCGGTGAAGCCGAAGCCATCCGCGTGTTCGCCGCCAACCTGAAAGACCTGCTGCTGGCCGCACCGGCCGGTCCCAAGGCCGTGTTGGGCCTGGACCCCGGCATCCGCACGGGCTGCAAGATCGCCGTCATCGACCAGACCGGCAAGGTCGTGGACACCACCACCGTCTACCCGTTTGAACCGCGCCGCGACCGCGACGGCACGATCAACACGCTGGCCGCGCTGGTGGCGCGCCACAAGGTCGACCTGATCGCCATCGGCAACGGCACCGCTTCGCGCGAAAGCGAAAAGCTGGTGGGCGACATGATGGAACGCTTCCCCGACCTGAAGGTCACCCGCGTGGTGGTCTCGGAAGCGGGCGCATCCGTGTATTCGGCCTCGGAAATGGCCGCGCTGGAATTCCCCGATCTGGACGTGACGCTGCGTGGCGCCGTGTCCATCGCCCGCCGTTTGCAAGACCCCCTGGCCGAACTGGTCAAGATCGATCCCAAGGCCATCGGCGTGGGCCAATACCAGCACGACGTCAACCAGCGCGAGCTGGCCCGTTCGCTGGACGCCGTGGTCGAGGATTGCGTGAACGCCGTGGGCGTGGACGTGAACACGGCGTCGGCCGCGTTGCTGGCCCGCGTGTCGGGCTTGAACTCGCTGCTGGCCAAGAACATCGTGTCCTGGCGCGATGAAAACGGCGCGTTCCCGACCCGCGAAGTGCTGCGCAAAGTGCCGCGCTTTGGCGAAAAGGCGTTCGAACAAGCCGCGGGCTTTTTGCGTATTCCCAACGGCGACAACCCGCTGGACGCCTCGTCGGTGCACCCGGAAGCCTATCCCGTCGTCGAACGCATCGTTGCCAAGATCAAGGCCGAGGTCAAACAGATCATCGGCCAGCGCGACGCCTTGAAGGGTGTGTCGCCGTCCGACTTCACGGATGAACGATTCGGCCTGCCCACGGTGCGCGACATCTTCGCCGAACTTGAAAAGCCCGGCCGCGATCCGCGCCCTGAGTTCAAGACGGCGCAGTTCAAGGAAGGCGTTGAAACGCTGAACGACCTGTATCCCGGCATGGTGCTGGAAGGCGTTGTGACCAACGTGGCCAACTTTGGCGCGTTCGTGGACATCGGCGTGCACCAGGACGGCTTGGTCCACATTTCGGCCCTGGCCGAAAAGTTCGTGAAAGACCCGCGCGATGTGGTTCGTGTCGGCCAGACGGTCAGCGTGAAAGTGCTGGAAGTGGACGCCGCCCGCAAGCGCGTTGCGCTGACCATGCGCCTGAACGACACTGCGGCCCCCGCGCGCCGCGGCGGCGATGCCCCCAAGGGCAGCGACCGCCCGCGCCGCCCGCAAGGTGACGGCGGCCGTGGCAACGCGGCAGGCGGTGCCGGTGGCATGAACAGCGCCATGGCGGACGCCTTCGCCAAGCTGAAGCGCTGATCTTTTTCGCGCGTCGCCAAAAACAAGGCCAGGGCTGATGCCCTGGCTTTTTCTTTGCCCGCCTTTACCCTAGGACTTTCCCGTAGATTGGGCGTTTTCCTTGCGCTCGCTCAATCAAGAATTCTAAAAATAAGGGAAAATATCGAATTGTGTCCAAATAATAAAAGCTGGTGGCGTTGGGGAACACGGCAGACACAAACACCCATGATCAGGCGAACCGCGGCGCGAACCGTCTATCAGGCAAGAAGTAAAAGAAAAAGCGCCCTACCCTGAGAGCCCCGGAGAGCCATTGAACATGCGCACGACCATCACGCTTGCCGCCAATGAAGCGGCAACGATCACCGAAAAAGAAGCCGGCCACAGCGGCACCTACGCCGAAGTCACGCTGGGCCAATACTCGCATCTGGTCGTTGACGGCGCCGAAGTCGCCTTCAAGCACATCACGCTGGAACGCCTGGGCAGCCGCGTGATCGAGTTGCGCAACGGCGCGCAGCTACAAGTGGGCGCGCTGGGCTTTGCCAGCATGGGCGCCAGCATCGTGTACCGGATCGGCGTGGGCTGCGCGCTGACTTTCGACGCCAGTCAATGGGACCCGGAAGTGGTGGCCAACACGACGTTCGATTTCGCAAGCCAGGGCAGCGGCGCACTGAAGTACTTTCCGTTCATCAACCCGGAATGGCTGGATTGCCCGAACGTGACGGGCTATTCGGAAGGCGACCTGCTGGAAATCGCCGGGCAAGGCAGCGCGCAGCGGTTCCAGGTGCGCGATGGGCGCATCGTGGCGGGCGCCCGTACGGCGTAACGGCGCACGGGCAGCAGACGGAGGCGGGCAGCAGGCGGTAGCGCGCCGCCCGGCCGCTTATTCTTTCGCCAGCGACGCCAGCGCGTCACGCGTGCGCGTCAGGCGCGACGCTGCATCGCCTTGCGCGCCGGCCGGGGCTTCAGCAACCGTCTCACCATCAATGACCGCGGCATAGCTTTCGCCGGACGCTTGCAGCACGGTGTCAGGCGATTCGTCTTGCAGACGGCGCATCAAGGCGCCCGCCTGCTTCGGGTCCGCGAAGCGTTGCGACAACAGCAGTTCTTCGCCATCCGCCGCCAGAAAGCGGAAGCGGAAGCCGCCCGTTTCATCGCGGAAGCTGACGAAGCGCGCGCCCTTGTCCTTGTCTTTCTTGCCCTGCGACTTGGCCGTCGCCGCGCCCGCATTCAGGTTGCGCAAGCCGACGGCCACGCGCAGTTCCTGCATCAGCGGCAAGGCCTGCTTGCGCGCCTTGTCGGCGCCGGCTTGAAGTATGTCTTCAATGCGGCCCGGGTTGGCGATCAGGTCCACGTATTTTTCGCGCATCGGCGCCAGCAGGTTTTCCAGGTGCTCGTACAGCGCCTGCTTGGCGTCGCCCCAGCCCATGCCGTCTTCCAGCTGCTTGCGGAACGCCGCCGATTCCGCCTGCGTGGCGAATGCACGATACAGCGTGTACAGGTGCGAATTTTCCGCGTCCTTGGCTTCGCCGGGCGCGCGGGAATCCGTCACGATACGCATCACCGACGCACGCAGCGCCTTGGCGCCGCCTTCGAACAACGGGATGGTGTTGTTGTAGCTCTTGGACATCTTGCGGCCATCCAGGCCGGGCAAGGTCGCCACGTCTTCTTCAATGGCCACTTCGGGCAGCGTGAAGTAGTCGCGGCCATAAAGATGATTGAAGCGCTGCGCGATATCACGCGCCATTTCCAGATGCTGAATCTGGTCGCGGCCCACCGGCACGCGGTTGGCGTTGAACATCAGGATGTCGGCGGCCATCAGCACCGGGTACGAAAACAAACCCATCGTGATGCCGTCGTCCGGGTCCACGCCCTTGGCCACGTTCTGGTCCACGGACGCCTTGTAGGCGTGCGCGCGGTTCATCATGCCCTTGGCCGTGACGCAGGTCAGCAGCCAGCTGAGCTCCGGAATTTCGGGAATGTCGGATTGCCGGTAGAACGTCACGCGTTCGTGGTCCAGGCCCACCGCCAGCCAGGTGGCGGCGATTTCAAGGCGGGAACGCGCCACACGCGCCGGGTCATCGCACTTGATCAGCGCGTGATAGTCCGCCAGGAAGAAGAACGCGTCCACGCCAGGCTGGGTGCTGGCCTGCACGGCGGGCCGGATGGCCCCCGCGTAATTGCCAAGGTGGGGGGTGCCAGTGGTGGTAATGCCGGTAAGGACGCGGGTATTCATAAGGCGAAGAGGCGTGTGCTAGGGGGAAACAAGCAGTGTAACGTGCCAGCGCATCGGCGCCTTGCCCGACTGCGACGGCGGGCGCCCGACCAGCGCCGCGCAAACCGCCATCACGCCATGTACGCGGGCTGCGCGAGCGGCCGCCTACAGAACCGCGAATACCGGCGCGGCCAACGCGCAGATTCCGCCCGTGGTCAACGCCGCGCGCGGACGGAACGTCAGGAACCAGATCAGCAGCAAGCCGGCGATGCTGAGGATGCCGATCCATTCCACCGTGCCGTAGCTCCAGCCCCAGACCGTGGCCGATGCGTACAGCGACAAGGCCAGCGCGATCCAGCCGAAGATGCGCAACGGCACGCGGTGGCGGCGCGGGATGGCGCGGTCGAACAGGTCTTCGTAGTGGCGGTCCATTCCCAGGCACAGCGCGGAAAAACCGGCGTAGGCCAGGCAGAAAGCTGCAAGCGTCATGGCGTATCACCTCGCGGTTCGTAGACGACGGCGGCGGTCGCGGGGGACGTTGATGCCGTAGTGGCCGTTGATGCCGCCGCATTGGCCCGCCCCCGCGCAGCCCCCTTGGCCGGCGCGCGACGCGCTCGCGCCGCCTTGAGCGACATCCAGGCGAACAACACGGCGCTGGCCAGGCAGGTCAGATCGAATCCGGCCATGACCCAATCGCCTTGCGGCAGCGACACGCCCAGGTGGCGCGATGTCGTCAACGCGTTGACCACCGGCACCAGGGCCAGCGCGGCGGCGGCAACACCCAGCAGGTCCTGCCATTTGCGGCGCTGGAACAGAAATGCATAGACCAGCGACACGGCCCACGCCGCGAAGAAGCTACGGGACTCCCACAACTGACGCCCCGGCAGGTCGGCCGGCAGCAGGCGGTTGGCAAGGAAGAACACGGCAACGCCCAGCACCACGCCGGCGATGGTGCCGGCATTCAAGCCGTCCACCAACCGCAGCGAAAACGCTTCGCGCGCATCCTGGGGCCGCGCCTTCTGGCGACGCTTGGCAATCCACAGCACCAGCCCCGTGGCCACCATGCCGGTGCCGGCCAGGCTGACCAGGAAATAGAACCAGCGCAGCAAGGGCTCGGCAAACAAGCCCAGGTGCAGGCCGGTGATCGTGCCGGCGGTTCTGGCGGTGGCGCCCAACTCGCCCTGCCCTTCCGTTGGCTTGCCGGTCACCCCGTCAAACCGCATCCACGGCGCCATCAGACCGAACGACACGCCGTCAGCGGCGGCCTGCGTCAACGTCACGGTGGCGCCCGCATCGCCCGGGTTGTTTACCGTGACGCGGCCCAGTCGACCTTGCCACTGCTGCTGTGCCTGCTCGACCAGCGGCGCAATCCGCACCAGCGGCGCGGGTTGGTTCAGCGGTGGCGTGACTTTGAATGACTTGAAAACGTCGTCCGTGTACTGGCGCGGATTTTCGTAGACGGCCTTGATGCCGGCGGGCATCAGCATCACCATGAACAGCACCAGGCCGCTGAAGGTGATCATCAGATGAAAAGGCAGCCCCAGCACCGACAGGGCATTGTGGCCATCCATCCAGGCGCGTTGTCCGCCCTTTCCAGGACGGAAGGTAAAGAAATCGGCAAAGATCTTCTTGTGGGTAATGATGCCGCTGATGATCGCCACCAGCATGAACATGCCCGCGATGCTGGCCAGCCAGCGCCCCCACGGGAACGCGGTCTCAAGTTCGAAATGGAAGCGGTAAAAGAAATCGCCGCCGCGTGTTTCGCGCCCCTGGACCGCCTGCCCGGTGGCGGGGTCCAGCTTCACGCGCACAAAGCCGCGTTCGCCCGGCTTGGGCTTGGACAGTTGGTACAGCAACAGAATCAGCGGCTCGCGATCGGACGGCGGCGTGATGAACCAGCGCTTGGCGTCCGGGGCATGTTCGTTCAGGTAGCGCTGCGCCATCTCGACCGACTGCACGGCGGGTGCCGACTGCACCTGGATCTCGGGCTGCATCCAGCGCGTGATCTCGGGCCGGAAGAACGCCAGCGACCCGGTCAGGAACATCGCGAACAACACCCAGCCGAATATCAATCCGGCCCAGGTGTGCAGCCACGACATCGATTGGCGCAGGCCCTCTTCGCCCTGCGCTTTGGGCTTTCGTGCCGTCATGCCATCCCCATCGCGCGGCCGGCCAGGAACAAGCCGCCCAACAATGCGGCGGGCAGCAAAATACCGACCCAGGCGCGCCACGCGCTACGCGTGGCAAACACCCAGATCACGCCGCATGTGTAGACGACGAACGACACCATCAGGGCCGTGGTGACGGCGTCTGCCCGCCCCATGGGCAGCCAGGCGGCCAGGCACGCCGCAGCCGCCGAGGCAAGGACATAGCCGCCCAGAATGGCGGCAGCCGCCCTGGAAAAAACGGCCATGCGGTAGCGCATCATGCCTGCGCCGGCTGCGGGAGCTTTCACGGATTCACATTGAAGGTCAGGGTGGAAACGTAGCGGATCTTGGCGTAGGTCTTGCCGTCGGCCTCGCCCGCCTTCTCTTGCATGTGCGCCGCTTCCAGCACGTACTGGCCCGGCCACGGCGTCGTGATTTCGATACGACCGTTCTCGTCGGTCCAGAAGCGCTTTTCCCACTTAGGGGGACCGAAAACGGTCACTTCGGTCTTGGCCAGCGGCTTGCCTTCGAAGTTCAGGACAAAAGCGTTGGCGCCGGCGGCGGTGGGCACCAGTTCCAGGTCCAGCTTGGCCTGCGTATCGGTGCGTCCGGCCTTGGCGCCGTACTTGACCAGCGTTTCCTTGAACTGCATCGGCTGGGCCAGGCGCACGTCGCCCTTTCCGGACACCGCGTATTCCACAAAGTCCGCGCCCTTGCCCGAGGCCTTCAGCACGGTGCCGTCAGCGGCGGTCACGACGGGCGCCACCAGAATCTTGCCCAGCAAGCCGTCCTGCTTTTCGCGCACGTCGTCGGCCCATTCGCCGAAGTACGCCTTGGCCGGGCCCTCGCCCCCCCGTTCCAGCCAAACAAAGTGCGCCTGCGCAGCGCCCGCGCATCCCATGAGCGCGATAGCGGCCAAAGTCCTTGCAAAGTTCATTCTGGTTCCTCTGGTTTTTTAGTCTGATAAAGACAACAGACAAGCCCCGCGGCCGATGCCTGTTTTTTATCGGCCTGAATTATAACCATTCTCACTACCGCATCCATCGAAATTTGTGCCGGAAGGCCAGGCGCTGGTTAACCCCCATTCCTTTAACCCGTGCATTAAATATATTAGCCATATATCTGAAGCCACCCACCGCACGTGAACCCTGGAGTTCCTCATGACGCACCCTCGCTGGACAGGCATCTTTCCCGCCATCACCACCAAGTTCCACGCCGATGAACGGATCGACGCCGAAGGCACCGCCAAGCACATCGATTTCCAGATTCGCAACGGCATCCATGGCATGGTCACCTGCGGCTCGCTTGGCGAGGCCAGCACCTTGACGCTGGAAGAAAAGCTACAGGTCACCAAGATCGCACTGGAGGCGTCCGGCGGCCGCGTGCCCGTGCTGGCCAACGTGTCCGAGACCAGCACGCGCGAAGCGCTGCGATACATCGAAGGCGCCAACAAGCTGGGCGTGGCGGGCTTCATGGTCATGCCGTCGCTGATCTACGTGGCGGACGCGCGCGAGGCCATGCTCAATGTGCGCACCATGGCCGATGCCGCGCAGCAACCCATCATGGTCTACAACAACCCGCTGGCCTATCGCGTGGACCTGACGCCCGCCCACATGGCCGAGCTGGCCGACTGCAAATGGATCGCCGCCGTCAAGGACAGCTCGGGCGACACCCGCCGCGTGACCGACCTGCGCAACACCGTGGGGGACCGCTACCAGATCTTCCTGGGCGTGGACGATCTGGCCTACGAAGGCCTGGCGCTGGGTTGCGATGGCCTGCTGGCCGGCGTGGGCTGCGCGTTTCCCCGTGAAACCGTCGCGCTTTACGACCTGATGAAGGCGGGCAAGTACGCCGAGGCGTTGTCGCTCTATCAATGGATGACGCCGTTGCTGCATCTGGACGTATCCACCAAGCTGGTTCAGAACCTGAAGCTGATCGACGCGCTGGTTGGCGTAGGCACCGAACACGTGCGCCGCCCCCGTCTGCCGGTCATTGGCGAAGAACGCGCATTGATCGAACGCGTTGTGGCGCAGGCCTTGGCAACGCGCCCCGCGCAGTACCAGTCGCTGCCCTGACCGCCCTTTCCGCCCGACGATGATCCGGCCGATGACTTCCAGGAATTTCCAGCAATGCCATGGCGTTATCGCTGAATCGCGCGGTGAGGAAAATGCGTGGCGTTGCGGTCTCTACGACACGACGCCACGCGTTTAATTGCCTAGACTAGCCCGTTCGCTTGTTCGTTTTCTTCTTGTTCGTCCGCCGGCAAGCACTGATTGCCGGGCCGCTTTTTCGCTGCACGTCTACAACTTCTGCACAAGGCGCGTCAATGAACCAGATCCGTGTCATCGACTCCCACACCGGCGGTGAACCCACCCGGCTTGTTGTCTCCGGTTTTCCTGATCTGGGCGCCGCGGACATGGCGGAAAGGCAACGCCGCCTTGCCGACAAGCACGACGCATGGCGCGCGGCAACCGTCCTTGAACCCCGAGGCAGCGACGTCCTGGTGGGGGCCTTGCTGTGCCCCCCGCAAAACCCGGCCAATGCCGCCGGCGTCATCTTCTTCAACAATGCCGGGTATTTGGGCATGTGCGGCCACGGCACTATCGGGCTGGTCGCCACCCTGGCTTACCTGCGCCGTATCAAACCCGGCACACACGGTATCGAAACGCCGGTCGGCACGATCCGCGCCACCTTGCACGAAGACGGATCCGTCAGCGTGCGCAACGTGCCCGCCTACCGCTTACGCCAAGCCGTATGCGTCGATGTACCCGAATACGGCAAGGTCGTCGGCGACATCGCCTGGGGCGGCAACTGGTTCTTCCTGGTCAGCCAGCACGCGCAGCGCGTTGCGCCAGACAACCTTGACGCGCTGACCCAGTACGCCTGGGCCATCCGCCAGGCGTTACAAGCGTCGGGCATCAGCGGCCGCGATGGCGCGGAAATCGACCACATTGAACTGTTCTCCCCCGACCCCAACGCCGACAGCCGCAACTTCGTGCTGTGCCCGGGCAAAGCCTATGACCGCTCGCCGTGCGGCACCGGCACCAGCGCCAAGCTGGCCTGCCTTGCCGCGGACGGCAAGCTGGCCCCGGGGCAAATCTGGCGGCAGGCCAGTGTCATCGGCAGCACCTTTCAGGCCAGCTATGAATTGGCGGACGGGCAGATCATTCCCACCATACGCGGGCGCGCCCACATCTGCGCCGAATCCACATTGCTGATCCAGCCGGACGACCCCTTCGGTTGGGGCATCCGGCTTTGATCGCCGGCCGTTATTGCTGACCGTTATTTGCTGACCGCTATTCGCTAATCGCTGATTGCCACGGAAGCCTACGCATGCCACACCCCACGAAAGACGTGCTGATCGTCGGCGCGGGCATTATCGGCGCCGCCTGTGCGCGCCATCTGGCGGCCGCCGGGCTGTCAGTGCATGTGCTGGACGCCGGCCTGAAAGGCGCCACGCAGGCCGGCATGGGCCATCTGGTCGTCATGGACGGCGACCCCGACGAACTCGCGCTGAGCAGCCTTTCGATGGACACATGGCGGCAGTGGGGCCCGCGCATGAACGCAGCAGACCCCGCATGCGCCTACACCGAATGCGGCACGCTGTGGGTCGCAGCCAATCCCGACGACATGGCCGAAGCCGAACGCAAGCACGCGCGACTTGTCCACCACGGAATAGCGGCCACGCTGCTTAGCGCGCGGCAACTGGCCGACGCCGAACCCTTCTTGCGCCCCGGCCTGGCCGGCGCGCTGCACGTACCCGGCGACGGCCTGGTGTATGCCCCCAACGCGGCGCGCTGGCTGTTGACGCACGCGCCACCGGGCGTGTCATTCGAGGCCGCCCGCGTGGACAAGATTGACGAGCGCGGCGCTGTCCTGGCCGATGGCTCGCGGCGCCCTGCCAAGGCCGTCGTGCTGGCGGCGGGCATGTTGGCCACCCACCTTTGCAACGATTTGCCTCTTGTTCCCAAAAAAGGCCATCTGGCCATCACGGACCGCTACCCGACCGGCATTCGCCACCAACTGGTCGAGCTTGCCTACATGGCCAGCACCCAGCAACGCGACGGCGCCTCCGTGGCATTCAACGTGCAGCCCCGGCCCACGGGCCAGCTACTGATCGGTTCGTCACGCCAGATCGGGCAAGCCGATTCCGACATCGATCCCATGGTGCTGTCGCGCATGCTCAAGCAGGCCATCGACTTCCTGCCAGGTCTGTCGGGCATGAACCTCATCCGCACCTGGACCGGCATCCGGGCCGCCACGCCGGACGGTCTGCCGCTGATTGGACCGCACCCCAGCCGCCCCGGGCTCTGGCTGGCATTGGGCCATGAAGGCCTGGGCGTCACCACCGCACCCGCCACCGCCGCCTTGCTGACCGCTCTCATGACGAACGCAACGCCGCCGCTGGCTGCCGCGCCCTTTGCACCATCCCGCTCATTTGACGAGGTAACGCCATGACGCGTCCGCGATATTCCGCCCGCCCGCGCATCCAGCTTGACGGCCGGCCGATGCGCGTGGAACCCGGCAGCAGCGTCGCCGCCGCGCTGGCCGCCAGGTCACCCGGCAATTCGCGCGTATCGGTGTCCGGCGAAAAACGCGCGGCATTTTGCGGCATGGGTGTGTGCCACGAATGCCGGGTCCTGATCGATGGCCGCCTGCGCCTGGCATGCCAAACGCGCTGCCAGGAAGGCATGCGCGTGGATACGGTACTGGAACACAGCACCCCGCCTGGCGTAGCCCCGCGACATGACGCTGCCGCAAATGCCTGCGACCTGCTGATCATCGGCGCCGGCCCTGCTGGAATGTCAGCCGCGCTGGCCGCCGCGCCAAGCGGACGCGCCATTGTGCTGGTGGACGACAACGCCGCACCGGGTGGCCAGATCTGGCGCGATGGCCCGGGCGCGTCCATACCCGCCCCTGCCCGGCGCCTGCGCGAACAACTGACGCAATATTCGAATATCACGCTGCTTTGCGACACCCGTGTCGTCGGCATGGCCGGCTTGCCCGGGCAACGGGCGCTGATGCTGGAGAATGCGCGCGAAGGTTGGGCGCAGCACTATGGCGCGCTGATCCTGTGCACGGGCGCTCGTGAGCTTCTGCTGCCATTTCCCGGTTGGACTTTGCCCGGCGTGACCGGCGCGGGCGGCCTGCAAGCCTTGGTGAAAGCGGGCGTACCGCTGCGCGGCAAGCGCCTCGTCATCGCCGGCACGGGCCCCTTGCTGCTTGCCGCGGCGCATGCCGCACATCGGGCGGGCGCGCGCGTCGTGCGCATTGCCGAACAAGCGGATTGGCGGGCATTGCTGCGCTTCGCCTATCGCTTGCACCGCTGGCCCGCCAAGGCCGCGCAAGCCGTCGCGCTGTTCAATCCGCACTACCGTACTGCCAGCCACGTGCTGGAAGCCACCGGCGATGGGCGCGTGCAACAGGTGCGGCTACGCCGCGCGGACGGCGAAGAAACCATCGCCTGCCATCGGTTGGCCTGCGGGTTTGGCCTGGTGCCCAACATCAAGCTGGGACAGATGCTGGGCTGCGAACTGGACGCGCACGGTGGCCTGCGCGTGGATGACGTGCAGCAAACCACCGTGCCCGGCATCTTCGCGGCAGGCGAATGCACGGGCATCGGCGGCAACGAACGCGCCCGGGTGCAGGGCACGCGCGCCGGCCATGCGGCCGTGGGCGAACTGACCCAGGCCGCCCGCCTGTCGAACGATCTTGCGCGTTGGCAGGAATTTGCCGACGCGCTACGCGGCCCCTTCGCGCTACGCGCGCCGCTGTTGTCCCTGGCACGCCCGGACACCCTGATTTGCCGTTGCGAAGACGTGCCGCAATCCGCGTTGGCGGCGCATCAAGACTGGACCGACGCCAAGCTGCACACGCGTTGCGGCATGGGCGCCTGCCAGGGCCGCATCTGCGGCGCCGCCGCCCAAGCCCTCTATGGCTGGCAGCCCTTGCCCCCCCGACATCTGCTGGCGCCCGCCCGCATCGACACGCTGGCGGCCATCGCGTCCTCATCCGGCAACTCGCTCGACTAAGGAACCCCTCATGACGAACACCCTGGACGCCCACATCGCGTTCGCGCAAAGCCTGGCTGACGAGGCGCGAAAAATGTACGCGCCTTACCTGAACCACACCGTTGAGCTTGATGCCGACAACAATGCCAACGCCGCAGCCCACGCCGCCAGGCCCCGCCTGCCGCGCACCGATATCAAGCCGGACCGCAGCCTGGTCACCGCGCTGGACCAAGCCATCGAAGCGCACCTGCGCGCACGTATCGAAGACGCGTACCCGAAGCACGGCATCTACGGAGAAGAAGGCGGCATCGTGCGACTGGACGCCGAGCATGTCTGGGTGCTTGACCCCATCGACGGTACGGCGCCCTTTCTTGCCGGCGTGCCCGTCTTCGGCACCTTGATCGCGCTTATGCAGCGCGGCACGCCGGTGCTGGGCATCATGGATTTTCCCGCCACCGGTGATCGCTGGGTCGGCGCTGCCGGACGCCCTACCCTGCATCACGGCGTGCCCTGCCACACACGTGCCTGCGACCAGTTGGGCGATGCGATGCTCAGCACCAGCAACCCGGACTTCTACGCGCCCGACGAACTTCCCGCCTTGCAGGCGCTGCGCGAACGTACCCGCTGGCGCATCTACGGCGGATGCTGCCTGGCGTATGGGCTGCTGGCCGCCGGCCGCACCGACATCGCCATCGACGCCCGCCTGGCGCTGTATGACTACGCGCCCTTCATCCCCGTCATCCAGGGCGCCGGGGGCGTCATCACGGACTGGAACGGACAGGCGCTCGGGCTCGGCAACCCGGCGGCGCGCATCCTCGCCGCGGGGGACCCGCGACGCCATCGGCAGGCTTTGCAGCTGGTGCGCCAGGCAATGGATTGATCCTTCCCCCACACACCTTGCACGCATCAGGAGCCCCCGGGCATGGACATCCGCATTGAAAAACTCTGCATTTCGTACGGCGATCAGCGCGTCATCGACGGCCTGAGCCTGGATATTCCTCCCGGCGCCTTCTTTACCTTGCTGGGCCCTAGCGGCTGCGGCAAGACCACCCTGCTGCGCGCCATCGCGGGATTCACGGCCGTTGCTTCCGGCCAACTGCTTTTTGGCGGCAAGGACGTGACCCGGCTGCCCGCGCACCAACGCAACATCGGCATGGTGTTCCAGGACTATGCGCTGTTTCCCAACCGCAGCGTGTTCGACAACGCGGCGTACGGGCTGCGCGCACGAAAGGTGGCGTCCGCCCAGATCCAGCAGCGGGTTACGGCGGCATTGGAACGGGTGGGCCTGGGGCAATACGCGGCAAGACTGCCTGCCGAATTGTCCGGCGGGCAGCGGCAGCGCGTCGCGCTTGCACGCGCGCTGGTCATCCAGCCGCAGGTGCTGCTGATGGATGAACCGCTGTCCAACCTGGATGCGAAGCTGCGCATCCAGGTGCGCCAGACCATCGCCGAACTCCAGCGCGAGGCCGGCATCACCACCGTCTTTGTCACGCACGACCAGGAAGAAGCGCTGGCGCTATCCGACCAGATCGCCGTCATGCAGAAGGGCCGCGTGGCGCAGTTGGGCACGCCGCGCGATATCTACAGCCAGCCGGCCAGCGGCTACGTGGCGGACTTTATCGGTGCGGCCAACCTGCTGCCCGTGCAATGCCACGCGCGTGAAATCGGGCCGGTCCGCTTGCAGCTTGACGGGCACCCCGTGGCCGCGCATGCCCCAGTGCCCGTGACAGGCCAGGCCGTTCTGGTTGCGCGCCCCGAAGACATCCTGCTGTCCACCACCGCGGGCGCCGGCGTGCCCGCACGGATCCTGACGCAGCAGTACCTGGGCATCAAGACGAACTACCGCGTCGAACTGCCCAGTGGCCGCCATATGAACGTGGACGTGCACGGCGACCCGATCGCGGCGCTGGCACGAGGAGCCAAGGTGGACCTGGTTTTCAACCCGCAAAAAACCCTGGTGTTGGCATCATGAAGCGCCTGGTTCCCATCCTGCGGTCGCCCTGGACGTGGTTGTCGCTGGCGGTGCTGGCCGTGTTGCTGGTATTCCTGGTCTGGCCTGTGCTGAACATCCTGTCGGCCAGCATGCTGGCCCGCAACGACGAAGGCCTGTCCGGCTGGCAAATCATGCTGGCGGATCCGCGATATCCGCGCGCCATCGGCAACACCTTGCTGCTGGGCGCGGGCGTCACGCTGCTGGCCGCGGCCATCGGCGTGCCGCTTGCCTACCTGACCGCGCGCCACCGCTATCCCGGCAAGGCCTTGGTGTCGATCCTGCCCTTGATCACGCTCATCATTCCCGAAGTGATCGGCGCGCAGACCTGGCTGATGATCCTGGGCAACAACGGCGTGCTGACACGCGCCCTGCGTGACGGCCTGGGGCTGGACCCGCCGTCGTTCTATGGCTGGCCGGGCTTGCTGACCGTGATGACGTTCACGTATTACGCGTACATCTACATTGGCACGCTGGCCGCCATTCGCGGCTTTGATGCGCAGCTTGAAGAGGCCGCGCAAAGCCTGGGCACGTCGCCCCCGATATCGCGCCTGAAGGTGATGGCGCCGGTAGTGCTGCCCGCCGTGCTGGCAAGTGCGCTGCTCGTCTTCACCATGGTGGTGGGCAATTTCGCCACGTCGATGATTCTTGGGCACCGCGTCGAACTGCTGTCGGTATTGACGTATCAGGCGTCCGTATCCGAAACCGGCAGCGACCCGGTCATGCAAAGCACGCTGGCCACCACATCCATTGCCCTGGTGATGCTGGCCCTGTTCCTGCAACGCTGGATCGTGTCGCGGGGCCGCTATGAAATCACGCAAGGGCGCGCCGCGCCCGAGACGCCGATACGCGGGCCCGGCGCGCTTGCGATGGCGGGTGCGGCGCTGGCCGTGATGGCGCTGTCCATGTTGCCCCTGGGCACGCTGGCCGTGGGAGCCTTCACACGCGCGCATGGCCCGGTCATGCGTTGGGGTGAATGGACGCTTGCGCATCTGGAACGCGTGCTGATCAATGCCCCCGGCCCGGTGCTGAACTCCGTCTTGTTCGCCGGAGCCGCCACGCTGATCGCCATTGCCTTCAGCACGCTGGCCAGCTACCTGATCGTCAAGAAGCGCAACTTGTTGACGCCCTGGCTGGATTACCTAAGCTCCATTCCACTAGCACTTTCCGGCACGGTAATCGGCATCGGTCTATTGATGACCTTCGGCCATGGCGCGTTCGATTTGTCCGGCACCGCGTCATTGATCGTGCTGGCCTACATCGTGCGCCGACTGCCCTTTGGCGTGCGCAACGCGTCGTCCACGCTGTTCAACCTGCCCGACTCCATCGAAGAGGCCTCCATCAGCCTGGGGGTGCCGCCACTGGCGTCCTTCCTGAAGGTGGTGCTGCCCTTGATGGCGCCCGCGATCGCCGCCGCCGCCGTCCTGACCTGGACCACCACCGTCTCTGAACTGAGCGCGTCGGTCATCGTGTATTCGCCAGGCCATGAAACGCTGCCCATCCAGATTTTCCGACTGATCGACAGTGGCCTGATGGCGCAGGCATCGGCTTATGGCCTGGTGCTGATCGCCGTGATTCTGGCGCCGGTGCTGCTGGCGACCCGTGTCTTCAATATCCGGCTATTTGCCTGAGCCCGCCTTTTTCACCCCACCCTTCAAGGAACCGCCATGATTCAGCTTCCCTCTTTCAACCGCCGCCAGGTGCTCAAGCTGCTGGCCGTCACCGGAGGCATCGGCGCCCTGCCCGCTCAGGCGCTGGCCCAGCGGGCCGAAAAAGTCGTCCTGTACACCACGTTGAACGCCCAGTCCGTCGAGACCGCCAGCGATCTCGCGCGCGACCTGCTGCCCCATATCAAGCCCAGCACGGTGGCGGGCGGCAGCAGCCAGTTGCTGAAACGGATCGAAGCCGAAGCGGGCCAGCCCAAGGGCGATCTTTTCTGGACGTCCAGCGCCAACGTCATGCACGGCTACCGCGCCTTGTTCGAGCCTTACCGCTCGAAGCACATCGCCGCGATTCCCGAGCACCTGCATGGCCCCGACGACCTCTGGATGGCCGCCAACCTGCACGTCGTGGTTGGCATGGTCAATGCGCGGCAGTTGTCCGGCCCCGCCCCGACGTCGTGGGCCGACCTGACCGACCGCCGCTTTAAAGGCAAGGTCATCATCGGCGACCCGGGCAACAGTTCAACAGCCTTTACCGCGTTGTGGGGCATCGAGCGCGTGCTGGGTACCGACGGCTTGCGAGCGCTGGCGCGTAACGTCAGCGTCTCCAGCGCGGCCTCGCATGTGGTGCGCAGCGTGGGTCAGGGCGAGTACGCCGTGGGCATCACTTTCGAATCAACGGCGTATCCCTATGTGGCGGGCGGCCAGAAGGAAATCGGCATCATGTACCCGTCGGACGGCACCTTCACCGTGGCCGACAACATGGCCATGGTGAAGAACTCGCCCAACCCGCAGGCCGCCCAGCGCATGTACGACCTGCTGCTGTCGCGCGAGATGCAATTGGCATTGCTGCAAAACGCCTATCGCCGCCCCAGCCGGGACGACATCGACGTCAGCAAGCACCTGGACATGCCGCCGCTTGCCGACATCAACATCGTGCCGGTCGATGAAGCCGAAGCTTCCGCCGGTCGCGAGGCCTTTCTTGCACGCTGGCGCGCGTTTGTCGCAGAGGCGCGCAGCGCCTGAGGCACGGTGATTGAAGGGCAACCACTGAAGCGTAGCGGGGGGG
>NZ_JBLVOL010000124.1:48248-56054 GCF_053543755.1 Achromobacter semiaridum
CCCCCCCGCTACGGCGTAACCCGCCGCGATCCGTACTGCCGGCTTACCAGCGATAACGCAAGCTGGCCTTCACCGAACGCTGGTAACCGTACCAGCACCAGGACTCACCAAGGCACGACGCGACATACTCCTTGTCGAACAGGTTCTGCACGTTCAACGCCACCTGCATACCCTTCAACGAAGGCGACACGCGGCCCAGGTCATAGTCCAGCATCAAGTCGAACAGCGTGACGGAAGGCACCTTGTAGGTATTGGCTTCGTCAACGAACGACGAGCCGATATAACGGACGCCGCCGCCCACGCCCATGCCCGCCAGCGGCCCCCCTTGCAGCTGATAGCGCGCCCATGCGGACGCCTGTTGTGACGGCACGCCGGCCGGCGATTTGCCCTTCAGGTTCAAGCCCGCCAGGTTCGGATTGGCCTTGGAATATTCGTTGTCCATCAGCGAATACGCCGCCACCAGCGTCAGGCCGCGCAGCGGCTCGCTCTTGGCTTCCAGCTCGATCCCCTGCGTACGCAGTTCGCCCGCCTGGATCGAGCAGCGCCCGCCGGCCGTGCCGCACACGTGGGTGGGGTCCGGATCGGTTGTCGTCATGTTCTCGCGGCGGATATCGAACGCGGCGAAGGTCAGCAACGTTGCGCTGCCGGGCGGCTGATACTTGATGCCGACTTCGTATTGCTTGCCCTCGATGGGCTTGAACGGCACGTTCTGCCAACCCGTGCCCGACTGCGGCTCGAATGATTCCGAGTAACTGAAGTACGGCGCCACGCCATTATCGAAGTTGTAGATCACGCCCGCGCGGCCCGTGAACTTCTCGGCGGTCAGCGACGACGGGGTGACGCGGCCGCTGGGAATGGCCGTGGTTTCGCCGACGGTGCGAGCCCAGTCGTAGCGCCCGCCCAGCAATACCGACAGGCGGTCGATCTTGATCTGGTCCTGGAAGTACAAGCCGGCCTGGTATTGCTTGGACGTGGCATCCGACGAAAATGCCGGGGTGGCGATGTGCTGTCGGTTATCCGGGTTCAACACGTACAGCGGCGGCGCGCTGCCGGATCCCGACAACGTGTCCGTCTTCACGTGCTGGTAATCAAAGCCCAGCAACGCGGTGTGACCAAAGCTGCCGGTGTTGAAGCGGGCCTGCACATTGTTGTCGATGGTCAGTGCGCCCACATCCACGTCCGTGGCAATCGCCGCGCGCTGCTGGTACAGATAGGTTCGGTCCGTATAGCCGTAGTTGTTCGTCATGGCGCCGTAGACGCTGCGGTACTTGGCTTCTGAACGGGTCCAGCGCAGGCTTTGCGTGGCTTTGAACGTGTCGTTGAACCGGTGGTCCAGCACGTAGCCCAATGAATAGCTCTTGCGGTCGCTCTTTTCGAAATTGGCGTCGCCGTCGTAGTAATCCGCCGGCAGGCGGATGCCGTCCGGCGCCGACAACAGCGTACGCATGGACGACACGCTGCCGTACGAACCCATGTCGGGATCGCGCTGGAAATTGGTCAGCACGGTCAGCGAGGTATCGCCACTGGGCTTCCACGTGAAGGCCGGCGACACAAAGTAGCGGCGCTCTTTGGTGTCCTTCACCTGGCCGTCGGACATATAGCCGGCGCCGACCAGGCGATACAAGAACTTGCCGTCTTCGTCCACCGGCCCGCCAAAGTCGAAGTTGGCGCGGCCATAGTCGTAGTTGCCGACCTGCACCTCCACTTCGCGCAGCGTCTCTTCCAGCGGCCGCTTGCTGACCTGGTTCACCACGCCGCCCGGGCCGCCCTGGCCGTACATGACCGAGGCCGGCCCCTTCAGCACGTCCACCCGTTCAAGGCGATAGGCATCGACTTGCGGCAGCGCATCGCGGCCACCGAATACGCGCAGGCCATCCAGATAAGACGATGCGGAAAAGCCCCGCACATTGAACTGGTCCAGCCGCGTGGCGGTAGCGCCGCGCGATTCGGTCGCGACGCCGGCGGTGTATCGCAGCACCTGATTAAGCGTCTGCGCGCCCTGCTCCGTGATCTGTTCGCGCGTGATGACCGACACGGACTGCGGCGTTTCAATCAGCGGCGTGTCGGTCTTGGTGGCGCTGACGCTGGCGCTGGCCACATAGCCCACCGTGGGCACCAGCGCGCTTTCCGCCATGCCGGACACCGTCACCGGCGCCAGCACATGCGCGTCACCCGACGGCGAGGCAGGCGCGGGCGCCAGCGTCCAGGTGTTGCCCGACTGCGCACGCGCTTGCAGGCCGCTGCCCGACAAGATCCGCGCAAAGCCGGCGCCGACGGAATAGCCGCCATTCAAACCATCGGATCGCTGGCCGCGCACCAAAGCCGGATCGAATGACAGCACCACGCCCGCCGTGCGGGCGAACTGCGTCAGCACATCGGCCAGCGCACCGGCGGGAATCTGGTAGCTACGCTGCGCGTTGGCGGCAGCGGGCGCGGACTGTGCCCACGCAGCGGGCATGCCGGCGGCAAGCACGCCCGCGCAAGAGGCGGTCAGCACGGCCTTGCGGCCGGCCGTCAGTGTGGCGCGCAGGCGCGATTGAGATGAAGCAGACACGAAACTCTCCCTGTACGGTGATCTATCCCTGCCATTCCGTACGGGAGGCAAAAACCTGCAAGACATCCGGATAAAAAAGTTGTAACGCTCAAATTTGCCGAGGATCGACCTGCAACCAATACTGCGTGTGCCGCGTGACCTTGATGGGCAGTGCGGGCTCCAGCGCCTTCAACGCGCGTTCCGCATCGTCCAGCGGGAACACGCCCGATAGCTTCAGGGCGGCCACGGCGGGGTCCACGCGAATCACACCTACGCGCTGGCGCGCCAGATAGCGCGCAAAGGCGTCCAGCCGCCACTCCTTGGCCACCACCATGCCGTCCACCCAGGCCAGCCGGTCGGGGTCGACGGCGCTGCGCACGAGTTCGTCGGCGTCGATGTAGGCCAGCCGCTCGCCGGCGGCGGCATGCGTCCAGGCGCCCTGGCGCAGCAGTTCCACGCTGCCTTCGTACACGCCCAGCCGCAAGCTTGCGTCGGTGCGATGAAGATCGAACCGCGCGCGCTCGGCACGCAGTTCGCCATGGCCCGCGATCACGTGCAGCGCATCCACGCCCGCGCGCGGTTCTGTATTCACCAGCATCTCGCCACGCAGCAGGTCGATGCCGCGCGCGCCGCCCGACAGATGCAGGCGCACGGCGCTATCGCTGTTCAGCGTGATGCTCAGGCCGTCGGCCAGCGCCACGGTACGGCGTTCGCCCACGCGGGTGCTAAGGTCAGCCGCCAGGCGTTGCCAGGGCGTGTGCCGGTAGCCTGCCCATCCGATGGCGGCCACGCCCGTCAGGCTCAGCAAGCCGCGCAATGCGTTGCGACGGCCTTGGGATCTTGGCGAATTCAGTGCGGCGTGGGCCAACGCCGCCGGCACGCGGCGTGCATCGCGGCCGATGGCTTCCAGGCGTTCCCAGGCTTGTCGATGAGCGGCATCGGCGTCCAGCCACGCGCGGCAGGACTCGTGGTCCCGGGAATTTGCCACGCCACTTTGCATCCGCGCCCACCAGGCGATAGCCTGGCGCACCACGGCGTCGGGCGGGGTGGTTCGTGCCGCGTTATTCATAAAACGCGGCATAGCAGGCGGCCATCGCGCGCACCATGTACTGCTGAACGGAACTGAGCGATACGCCCAGACGCTGCGCGATGTCGGGATAGGTCAGCCCATCCAGCTGTGACATCAGAAATGCGGAACGTGCCTTGGGCGGCAAGCCGTCAAGCAGGCCGTCCAGACGCACCAGCGCTTGCAGCTGTTCGGCCTGCGTCTCGGGCGACGGGGCGTACGCCTGCTCAAGCGTGGCCAGATAGTTCAGATAGGCGTATTCCAGCGCGGCATGGCGCTGATGGTCCACGACCAACCCCTTGGCGATCGTAGTCAGCAAGGCGCGCGCATCGGTCGCGCGCACCGCCTTGCGGCCCTGGATCACCCGCACAAAAACGTCCTGCGCCAGATCTTCGGCGCGATGCTCGCAACCCAGCTTGCGGCGCAGCCATCCGAACAGCCATGGCCGGTGCTCGCGATACAGCCCGTCAATGGGCGCGATCGCGGCGTCTGCGCACGAAGCCGGTGGGGAAAACAAAGAGGAAGACACAATTGAGACCGCGGTGCGGAACCTGAAGTGTCAAAATCTTAAGTGATAATGACTTGCATTACCAATGCTATGTACAAGCGGCTCGACCGAGGCGGGCCGCTTGCGGCATTACTACAACGTCGCCGTCAGGCGGCGCTCGGATTCCAGATATTCGCGCGATTGCATTTCAAGAATGCGCGACACGGTGCGATGGAATTCGTTGGCCAATGCCCCTTCCGTGTAGATCTCTTCGGGTTCGCACTCGGCTGACATGATCAGCTTGACGCGGTGGTCGTAGAACACGTCGATCAACCAGGTGAAGCGGCGCGCCTCGGAGGCCTGGCGCGGGCCCATCTTGGGTACGCCCGACAGGATCACGGCGTGGAATCGGTTGGCCAGTTCCAGGTAGTCGTTCTGCGAACGTGGCCCGCCGCAAAGCGTGGCGAAATCAAACCACACCACCGAACCGGCCAGCGCCACGGCGCGGATTTCGCGGTGCTCGATGTGCAGCAAGGGTTCCTGCGGTGGCGTATCGGCAAGGCTGTCGAACGCCTTTTGCAGCGCGGCCTGCGCGTGGTCGTCCAGCGGCGTGTGATAACACTGCACCTGCTCCAGCGAACGGCGGCGATAGTCCACGCCCGCGTCCACGTTCATCACGTCCATGCGCGACTGGATCAGGGCGATGGCGGGCAGCACCCGGTCGCGGTGCAGGCCGTCCGTATACAGCGTGGACGGTTCGTAGTTGGACGTCATGATGAACGACGTGCCGTATTCAAACAGCTTGAGCAGCAGCCGATGCAGGATCATCGCGTCAGCCACGTCCGACACGTGGAATTCGTCAAAGCAGATCAGGCGGTAGCGTTTGGCGACGCGCTTGGCCACTTCATCCAGCGGGTCTTGCATGCCCTTTACTTCTTCCAGCTCGCGGTGCACGCCACGCATGAACTCGTGAAAGTGCAGGCGCGTCTTGCGCACCACGGGCACGGTCGCGTAGAAGGCGTCCATCAGGAAGCTCTTGCCGCGCCCTACCCCGCCCCACAGATACACGCCGCGCGGCACGTCGGGCCGGTTCAGCAGCTTTTTCAGGGCATTCGAGCGCATCGACTTGAACTTGACCCATTCGTCGTAATAGCGCTGCAAGCGGTCGATGGCCAGCTTTTGCGCGGCATCGGGCTTGTAGCCGCGTTCGGCCAGGGCGTGTTCGTAGTATTCGAGAACGTTCATGGGGTTAAGCTCAAGCAACCAAAATGAAAAAAGGGCGGGTCCTTGAACCCGCCCCCCGTCTAGCTCAGGTCAAGGACGCTTAGAAATTCAGCGCGCGCTTGTCCACGGCCAGAGCGGCTTCCTTCACCGCTTCCGACAAGGTCGGGTGCGCGTGGCAGATGCGGGCGATGTCTTCGGCGGCGCCGCGGAATTCCATGATGGTCACGGCTTCCGAGATCAGTTCCGAGGCCATCGGGCCCACGATGTGCACGCCCAGGACTTCGTCGGTCTTGGCATCGGCGATCACCTTGGCAAAACCGGTGGTGTCACCCAGCGCGCGGGCGCGGCCGTTGGCCAGGAACGGGAAGCTGCCGGCCTTGTACTCGCGACCTTCGGCCTTGAGCTGCTGTTCGGTCTTGCCGACCCAGGCAATTTCCGGCGACGTGTAGATCACCCACGGCACGGTGTCGAAGTTGACGTGGCCATGCTGGCCGGCGATGCGCTCGGCAACCGCCACGCCTTCTTCTTCGGCCTTGTGCGCCAGCATCGGGCCGCGCACCACGTCACCCACTGCCCAGACGTTTTGCAGGTTGGTCTTGCAGTCGCCGTCCACGGCCACAAAGCCGCGTTCGTCCAGCTTCAGGCCCACCGCGTCGGCGTTCAGGCCGCCGGTGTAAGGCACGCGGCCGATCGAGACGATCAGCTTGTCGACCACCAGCTTTTGCTCGGCGCCCTTGGCGTCGACGTAGGGCACGGTCACCGACTTGGCGGTGGCCTTGATCTCGCCGATCTTCACACCCATCTGGATGTTCAGGCCTTGCTTGGTGAACGCCTTAAGCGCTTCCTTGGCCACTTGGCCGTCAGCGGCGGCCAGGAATTCCGGCATCGCTTCCAGGATGGTCACTTCCGAACCCAGGCGGCGCCACACGCTGCCCATTTCCAGGCCGATCACGCCGGCACCGATCACGCCCAAGGTCTTGGGCACGCCGCCGATGTTCAGTGCGCCGTCGTTGGACAGCACGACCTTTTCGTCGAACGGCAGGCCGGGCAGCTCACGCGCCGACGAACCGGTCGCCACCACTACGTGCTTGGCAACCAGGTCTTCTTCGGCGGTGCCGGTGACCTTGATGGCCCAGCCACCTTCCACTTGGCCGCTGAACGCGCCCTTGCCGTGGAAGAAGGTGACCTTGTTCTTCTTGAACAGGTACAGGATGCCGTCGTTGTTCTGCTTGACCACCGTGTTCTTGCGGCCGATCAGCGTGTCGAGCTTCAGGCTGACGCCCTTGACTTCGATGCCGTGTTCGGCGAAGTGGTGATTGGCTTGTTCGAAGTGCTCGGACGATTGCAACAGCGCCTTGGACGGGATGCAGCCAACGTTGGTGCAGGTGCCGCCGGGAGCCGGGCCGCCTTGGCCGTTTTGCCAGGCGTCGATGCAAGCGACCGACATGCCCAGCTGGGCTGCGCGGATGGCGGCGATGTAGCCGCCGGGGCCGGCGCCGATCACGACGACGTCAAATTGTTTGGACATAGTGTTCTCGCGGATGATGGTGGGGTGGAACACGCCCCGCCCGACGCTTGGGGAGCCGGAGGCAGGCCCAGAGCCTGCCGGGGCGCCGCGATCCGGTAGGCCCGGAGCGGCGCCGCGCGGGGCGTCGAGATTACAGGTCCAGCAACAGACGCTGCGGATCTTCCAGGGCGTCCTTCATGGCGACCAGGCCCAGCACGGCTTCGCGGCCGTCGATGATGCGGTGGTCATAGGACAGCGCCAGGTAATTCATCGGGCGGATGACGATCTGGCCGTTTTCGACAACAGCGCGATCCTTGGTGGCGTGCACGCCCAGGATGGCCGATTGCGGCGGGTTGATGATCGGGGTCGACAGCATCGAACCGAACACGCCACCGTTGGAGATCGAGAACGTACCGCCGGTCATTTCTTCAATGCCCAGCTTGCCGTCGGCGGCGCGGCGGCCGAAGTCGGCGATGGTCTTTTCGATTTCAGCGATGGACAGCTGGTCGGCGTTGCGCAGGATCGGCACCACCAGGCCACGCGGGCTGCCGACAGCGATACCGATGTCGAAGTAGCCGTGATAGATGATGTCCTTGCCGTCGATCGACGCGTTGATCAGCGGGTACTTCTTCAGGGCTGCCACGGCGGCCTTGACGAAGAACGACATGAAGCCCAGCTTGATGCCGTGTTCTTTTTCGAACTTGTCCTTGTACTTGCTGCGCAGATCGATGACCGCTTGCATGTTCACTTCGTTGAACGTGGTCAGGATTGCGTTTTCTTGCTGCGATTGCAGCAGGCGCTCGGCGATGCGGGCGCGCAGGCGGCTCATCGGCACGCGCTGTTCCGGACGGCCGTCCAGCGACAGCGTGGTCGGGGCGGGAGCGGCCGGAGCCTTGGCCGGAGCGGCCTTGGCGGCGGGAGCGCCGGCAGCCATGGCGTCGCCCTTGGTCACGCGGCCGTCGCGGCCGGTGCCCGATACGGAAGCGGCG
>NZ_JBLVOL010000125.1:0-21597 GCF_053543755.1 Achromobacter semiaridum
CCGGTACCCGACAGGCACTCGCCGCCAAACGGCTGCACGCCCACGACCGCGCCCACGATGTTGCGGTTGACGTAGACATTGCCGGCGTGCACCTGCCCCGTCACGTGCGCAATGGTTTCGTCGATGCGGGTGTGCACGCCGAACGTCAGGCCGTAGCCGGTGCCGTTGATGGCGTCCAGCAAGGCGTCCAGCTCGTCGCGCTTGTAGCGCACCACGTGCAGCACCGGCCCGAACACTTCACGCGTTAATTCGCTGATGTGGTCGATCTCGATGATGGTGGGCGGAACAAAAGTGCCGTGGCGGCATTCGCCGTTCAGCTCGACCTGGTCCACGCGATGGCCGGCCGTGCGCATCGTTTCGATGTGGCGCTGGATGCCGTTGCGGGCGTCGGTATCAATCACCGGGCCCACATCCACCGACAGGCGGTCAGGGTTGCCCACGGACAGCTCGCGCATCGCGCCGCGCAGCATCGTCAGCACATGGTCGGCGTTGTCTTCCTGCACGCACAGCACGCGCAGCGCCGAACAACGTTGGCCCGCCGAATCGAAGGCCGAGCTCAACACGTCGAACACCACTTGTTCGGACAGCGCGGACGAATCCACCACCATGGCGTTCTGGCCGCCGGTTTCGGCGATCAGCGGAATGGTGTGGCCATCGTCGTCCAGGCGGTCGGCCAGCGTGCGCGCGATGATGCGCGCCACGTCGGTCGACCCGGTGAACATCACGCCGCGCACGGCGGGGCTGGCCACGAGTTGCGCGCCCACCGTTTCGCCACGGCCCGGCAGCAACTGCACGGCGCCGGCGGGCACGCCGGCGGCGCGCAGAATGGCCACGGCCTGCGCCGCGATCAAGGGCGTTTGTTCGGCAGGCTTGGCCACGACAGTGTTGCCGGCGGCCAGCGCGGCCGCGACCTGGCCGGTAAAGATGGCCAGCGGGAAATTCCACGGGCTGATGCACAACACGGTGCCCAGCGGGCGGTGCGTGTCATTGCTGAATTCGCGTTCGGCCTGGTCCGCGTAGTAGCGCAGGAAGTCCACCGCTTCGCGCACTTCGGCGATGGCGTTGGGCAGCGATTTGCCGGCCTCGCGCACGATCAGGCCCAGCAGCATCTGCATCTGCTCTTCCAGCAATTGCGCGGCGCGGCGCAGGCACTGGGCGCGTTCCGCCACGGGTGTGGACTGCCAGATGGGCGCCGTGTTGGCGGCGGCGCGCAACGCGGCGTCGGCCTCGTCCGCTTGCGCCTCGATTACGTGGCCGACGACATCGCGCAGGTTGGACGGGTTGCGCACTTCAATCGCGCGCGCCGCGTCCCAAGCCTGTTCGCCTTCGCCCAACATGGGGCCGGCGCGCCACGGCGTGCCGGCGCTGGCCAGCAGCGCGGCCGACAACGAGCCCAAACGGTGTTCGTTGGTAAGGTCCAGGCCGGCCGAATTGGCGCGTGCCCCTTGTTGCAGATTGCCGTAAAGCTCGCGCGGCAACGGAATCTTCTCGTGCGGAGCACCCAGCGGCACAATGCGCGACGCCGCGTCCACCGGGTCGGCCACCAGCGTTTCCACCGGAATGCTGTCGTCGCCGATCAGGTTGACGAACGAGGTGTTGGCGCCGTTTTCCAGCAGGCGGCGCACCAGGTAAGCCAGCAGCGTTTCGTGTGTGCCGACCGGCGCATAGATGCGGCAAGGACGGTTCAACTTGCCTTGCGCCAGCGGGCCGACCACTTCGTCGTACAGGGGCTCGCCCATGCCGTGCAGGCACTGGAATTCGTATTGGCCGGGGTAGTAGTTCTGGCCGGCCAATTGGTAGATGGCGGCAAGCGTGTACGCGTTGTGCGTGGCAAATTGCGGGTACACCGCTTCGGGCGCGCCCAGCAGCTTGCGCGCGCAGGCCAGATAGGCCACGTCGGTGTACAGCTTGCGGGTGTAGACGGGATAGCCTTCCAGGCCGTCGACCTGGGCGCGCTTGATTTCGCTGTCCCAGTAGGCGCCCTTGACCAGGCGCACCATGACGCGATGGCGGCTGCGGCGGGCCAGGTCGATCACGTAGTCGATCACGAACGGCGCGCGCTTTTGATAAGCCTGGATGACGAAACCGATGCCGTTCCAGCCTTCGAGTTCCGGTGCAAAGCAAAGCGCTTCCAGCAGATCCAGCGAGATTTCCAGGCGGTCGGCTTCTTCGGCGTCGATGTTCAGGCCGATGTCGTAGCTGCGGGCCAGCGCCGTCAGCGCCTTCACGCGCGGCAGCAGTTCGGCGATGACGCGTTCGCGCTGGCTGCGCGAATAGCGCGGATGCAGCGCGGACAGCTTGATCGAGATGCCCGGGCCTTCGTAGATGCCACGGCCGGCGGCGGCCTTGCCGATGGCGTGGATGGCCTGTTCATACGATGCGTAATAGCGCTCGGCGTCTTCGGCCGTGGTGGCCGCTTCGCCCAGCATGTCGTAGGAATAGCGGAAGCCGCGGGCTTCCATCTTGCGGTTGTTGGCCAGGGCTTCAGAGATGGTCTGGCCCGAGACGAATTGTTCGCCCATCATGCGCATGGCCATGTTCACGCCCTTGCGTACCAGGGGCTCGCCGCCCTTGCCGATCAGGCGGGTCAGCGCCTTGGACAGCGACTGTTCGCTGCTGACGGCCACCAACTTGCCGGTAATCATCAAGCCCCAGGTGGCGGCGTTGACGAACAGCGATTGCGAGCCGCCCATGTGCGACTTCCAGTCGCCACGGGCGACCTTGTCACGGATCAGCGCGTCGCGCGTGGCGCGGTCGGGAATGCGCAGCAGCGCTTCGGCCAGGCACATCAGCGCCACGCCTTCCTGGCTGGACAGCGAAAATTCCTGGATCAACCCTTCCACACCGCCGCCACTGCGCTTGCCGCGCAGCTTCTTGACCAGGTCGGACGCCATCGCGTGCACCTTTTCAAGATTGGGCACGCGGGCCTGGCCCAGCAACAGCGGCACGCATTCGGGCTCGGGGCGGCGATACGCAGCGGTAATCGCGGCGCGCAGCACGGACTGCGGTTGCACGTCCTGCCCAAATTCGTAGAACGGCGGGGTGGGCGCGGCGGGCGCATCGCCCGTGTCGTCTTCCGTGCCCGGGTCCACGCCCAGGTGGGACATTTCGGCGGGCAGATGGCCGCGCTCGATCTTGTCCAGATAAGAGAGAATTGCCTGCTTATGCAGCCAGTGGGGCGTGCAGTTGAGCTTGTTCGCGGCTGCCTTCAGGCGGTCGCGCAGTGCGTCATCAACTTTGACGCCGAGGGTCGTGCTGGCCATAAGAGATTGCTTCCTGTCGCATGGCAAAGGTGATACTGAGCTCGAACGAAACCCAGTATGAGTAGGACCGTATGCTAAACAGGTTGCAACCCGGCTTGTATTAAGGTTAACCCTATGTTGATCGCGGGTTAACCGATTGAGTTGACGCGGTTTAACCGGAACGCCTATTCAGTCCTTGAGCGGCGAGCATCCCAGCATTTGCACGGAAGCGGAACCGGATGGGGTCTGGCCGCGAATGGCAGACGCCATCGCCCCGGCCAGCCCGGTCACCGCGCGTTGCTGGGCGGCGATCAAAGCGGGTATGCCCGCCTCTGACACTTTTTCCGTCACCACGCTGCGGCAAAGCAGACCGGCACCCTTGGCATTGACGGGCCGCACGCGCCAGGTAGCGTCAAGCTGCGCCATGCTGCCCGACACCAATTCAAAACGCTGAACGTCGGTCTGGACCCGCCAGACGGGGGCCGTCGGGCCGGGCTTGACCATCTGCACATCCAGCGCGCCCAGCTGGCCCTTCAGCGCATCGGACAAGGCCCCGCGCAGCTCGTCGCCCAGCGGGGAACTCCAGCGCTCGGAATACAGCGCCGACACGCTGCCGTCGCCGGTGCGCACCATCAACTGGGGCTGGTCGGCTTGTGTGGACAGGCTGACCGGTTGCACCTCGATCAAAAAGTCGGCGGAACCGGCGGGCGCGGCCGGGAACGGTGCGGTGGGGCCTTGCAGCGTGTAGTAATGCACGGGCGGCGACGAGCCGCAGCCGGCCAGGGCGGCGCCCAGCACCAGCAAGGACAGGACAGGACGCAGGGAAGATAAAGTCATGTTCTTTAGTTCCTGACAGGGCCGGAGCCGGGAATCGGGTCTTTGCCACGGCCGCGCAGCAAGGCTTCGGGGTTCGATTGCAGGAAATCGGCCAATGCACGCAGTGAGCGCGCGGCGCGGCTCAATTCCTGCATCGCCTTTTCGGTATTGACCGGCAGGGATGCATCCGACGCCAGCATCGAATTGATGCTGGCCATGGATTCGCGAGCCTGCTTGAGCATGCTCTGCGCCTCTGGCGCCACCTGCTTGTCCAGCCGGTTCATCAGCTTGGACGTGCTGGCCAAGGTGGTGCGCAGATCTTCGCCGATCTTGTCGAACGGAATCTTCTCGATCTTGGCAACGATGTTGCTGACCTGCTGCTGCAACTGATCCAGGTTGCCCGGGATGGTGGGAATCACGGCGGGGTCAGACGGGGTGAATTCCACCGGCTTGGCGTTCGGGAAGTTGTCCAGCACCACGTACAGCTGGCCCGTCAGCAGATTCGACGTGCGCAGCTGCGCGCGCAGGCCATACTTGATCATCACGCCCAGCAGGCGGTTGCCGGCCACATCGCCATCCTTGACAGCGCGTTCGCGCACTTCTTCGTACACGCGGCCCAGGCGTTCCGGGTACAGCGTGGCGTCCACGATGGAATAGAAGCGCTTGGTGGCGGGGTCGAAGTCCAGGTTGATCTGCGTAACGTTGCCCAGCGTGATGCCGCTGAAGTCGATGGGCGCGCCGACGGTCAGGCCACGGATGGACTGGTCAAACCGCATGCGGATCGGGAAGGCTTCGCCGTCGGGGTTGGCCTTGGCGGCCGCTTCGGTCGGATACAGGTCGAAATTGGCGTCGGCGGGCGCGGCAGCGCTGCCATCGCGCACGCTTTGCACCGATTCGAATGCCACGCCGCCCACCGCCATCGAGACCAGCGACTGCGTGCGCACCTTCAATCCATCGGCATTGACGCTGAAGTCCACGCCACTGGCGTTCCAGAAGCGCGTGCCGTTGGTGACGAACTTGTCGTTGGGCGCATCGACAAACACTTCGACGTTGACGGCCGTGCCGGTCTTGTCGAGCTCGTAGCCGATGACGCGGCCCACATTGATGCGGCGGAAATACACCGGCGAACCGATGTCCAGGGACCCCAGATCCGACGCCTTGAGCTTGAAGCGCTTGCCGGCGCGGTCATGCGTGACGGCAGGCGGGATTTCCAGCCCTTCGAAGCTGAACTTGGTGGCCTTTTCGTCGCCGTTCTTGCCCTCTACCGCGTCCACGCCGATGTAGGCACCGGACAGCAAGGTGCCCAGGCCCGACACGCCGCTGACGTCCAGACGCGGCCGCACCACCCAGAAGTTGGTGCCTTCGCGCGCCAGGTCCGACACTTCCTTGGCCAGCTCAGCCTTCACCACCACTTTGCTGCGGTCGGAATTGAAGCCGATGGACTTGACCGTGCCGATGTTCACGTCTTTGTAACGCAGCTGCGTCTTGCCCACTTCCAGCCCTTCGGCCGTATTGAAGGCAATCGAGATATCCGGGCCGGCCTGCATCCAGGTGCGTATGACAAGCGACATGCCCATCAGCGCAGCCACGATGGGCACGAGCCAAATCCATGAAATCCGGCGCTTCTGCTTGCGCGAGATGGTCGGCGATTTGAACTTCTCTTCACCGGCACCGGGTGCTTGGTCGGACATCTACTTTCCTTTTTCTTCTTGAGCGGGAACCACGGTTGTTGCTAACCCACTTCCCTGCTTGTCACGGACGGCGCGTGATGCGCCGCCTGGGCCGAATGCGCCCGGCCCTCGATCTCGGGCGCGTCGAAGTCGACATCGACTTCGCCTTCAAGATCCCAGCTGCGGCGCAGATCAAAGCTCATGGCCGCCAGCATGGTCAGAATCACGACGACACCGAACGCCGCCGCCCCCGCACCGGCGCTGATCTCCATCAGCCCCTGAAAATCGGCCAGCGCCGCCAGCAATATAACGACAAAAACGTCCAGCATCGACCATTGGCCTATGAACTCGACCATCTGATACAAGCGGGTACGTGGCCGCAGATTGGTGGTGCTGCGCCATTGCTCGGTCAGCAGCAAGAGGATCAACGCCAACAGCTTGGTCAGCGGCACGGCCACGCTGGCGATGAACACGATCAGGGCAATATCCCACGACCCCATCTGCCAGAGCTCGACGACGCCGCCCAGAATGGTATGGGCGCTGTCACCCAGCACTGAACTGACCTGCATGACAGGCAGGACGTTTGCCGGGATATAGAACACAACCGCGGCAAGCAGCAGCGCCCAGGTGCGCGCCACGTGGTCCGGCTTGCGGTAATGCACGATGGCATCGCAACGCACGCAGTGATGATCTTCTTCGGGGTCGGCATCGCGTGGCAGGGCTTGTACCTGCCCACAGACATGGCATCCGGCCAGGACGGAGTCCGGACCGCTTTCGGGAATGTGCACCGGGGCCACTCCCACCGTTTCGGCGTAACGCCACAGCACGTGCGGCGACAAGCGCCCCAGCATCGTCAGAAAAACGGTCAGCAAGCCGAAGGCACCTAGCCCGATACCGGGTTGCACCGCCGCCATGCCCGCCAGCTTGACCACCGCGACCAGCACGCCCAGCAGAAACACCGGCACCATGCACCACGGCCCGAGAAAGCCCAGCAGACGCATGGCGCCCCGGAACCCGACGGGCTCATGGCCCCGCGACAAGGGGCCCAGCACCCACAGCAATACCGTCAGTTGCAGCAGCGGCAAGGCAAAGCCGGCCAGCCCCGTCATCACGGCGACCACCCAGTGGCCTTGGCGCCACGTAATGGAAATGGCGTCCAGCAGGGACGCCTCTTGCACCATGCCCTGCACGGACATGGAAGCGACCGGGTAGGCGTTAGCCACCCCGAACACAATCAGGGCAGTGATGGCAAGCGCCAGCCAATTGGACAAAGTAAGCCCGCTGTAGCGCCACAACGTGGCCCCGCAGCGGGCGCAATTGGCAGTCTCACCAGGTTCAAGCTGATGTCGGCGATATACGCTTGCGCAATGTTCGCACTCGATCAGCGGCTGGCTGTCCGCGGTCATCAATCGATCAGTTCAACTTCCTGCTTGTCCGGCGCGTCCGAAGACGGCGGTTTCCCGTTGTCGTCGAAGTCCAGCGTGACCTTGCCCGTGTCGTCCAGGTCCACCGTGACCGAACCGCCGTCCACCAACTTGCCGAACAGCAGCTCGTCGGCCAGTGCGCGGCGGATGGTGTCCTGGATAAGACGTTGCATGGGACGCGCGCCCATCAGTGGGTCGAACCCCTCCTTGGCAAGGTGTTCGCGCAGTTTCGTGGTGAACACGGCTTCCACGCGGCGCTCGTGCAACTGATCTTCCAGCTGCATGAGGAACTTGTCCACCACCCGCAGGATGACCTCGCGGTCCAGCGCGGCGAACGGGATGATAGCGTCAAGGCGGTTGCGGAATTCGGGCGTGAACATGCGGCGGATTTCCGCCATTTCGTCGCCCAGCATCCGCGAATTGGCAAACCCGATCGACGGACGGTTCAAGGTTTCGGCGCCCGCGTTCGTCGTCATGATGAGGATGACGTTGCGGAAGTCCGCCTTGCGGCCGTTGTTGTCGGTCAGCGTGCCGTGGTCCATGACCTGCAGCAGGATGTTGAACACATCCGGGTGGGCCTTTTCGATTTCGTCCAGCAACAGTACGCAATGCGGCTGCTTGGTGATGGCTTCAGTCAAGAGGCCGCCCTGGTCGAACCCGACGTATCCCGGCGGCGCGCCGATCAATCGCGACACCGCATGGCGTTCCATGTATTCCGACATATCGAAACGCAGCAGTTCCACGCCCAGCGTGAACGCCAGTTGGCGCGCCACTTCGGTCTTGCCCACGCCCGTGGGACCGGACAACAGGAAAGCGCCGATGGGCTTTTCCGGCTTGCCCAGGCCCGAGCGCGCCATCTTGATGGCGGCGGACAAGGCATCGATGGCGCCGTCCTGGCCGAACACCACGGTTTTCAGATCGCGGTCCAGCGTGGCCAGCTTGCTGCGGTCGTCGTTGGAGACCGACTGCGGCGGAATGCGGGCAATCTTGGACACGATGTTCTCGATATCCACCTTGCCGATGACCTTCTTTTGGCGCGAACGCGGCAGCAGACGCTGGGCGGCGCCGGCTTCGTCGATAACGTCAATCGCCTTGTCGGGCAGATGGCGGTCATTGATGAAGCGGGCAGACAATTCAGCGGCCGCCGACAGCGCGGCAGCGGAATAGCGCACGCTGTGGTGTTCTTCAAAACGGCTCTTCAAGCCGCGCAGGATCTGCACGGTTTGCTCGACGCTGGGTTCGGGCACGTCAATCTTCTGGAAGCGACGCGACAGCGCGTGGTCTTTTTCAAAGACGCCGCGATATTCGGTATACGTGGTGGCGCCGATGCACTTGAGCTGGCCCGAAGACAGGGCCGGCTTGAGCAGATTGGACGCGTCCAGCGTGCCGCCCGAGGCCGAACCGGCGCCGATCAGCGTATGAATTTCATCGATGAACAGGATCGCATCGGGGTTGCCGCGAATCTGCTTGAGCACGCCCTTCAGGCGCTGTTCGAAATCACCGCGGTACTTGGTACCCGCCAGCAGCGCGCCCATATCCAGGGAAAAGACCTGGGCGGCTTGCAAGATTTCGGGGACTTCGCCGCGCGTGATACGCCAGGCCAGGCCTTCGGCGATGGCGGTCTTGCCCACGCCGGCCTCGCCGACCAGCAGCGGATTGTTTTTGCGGCGTCGGCACAACACCTGAATGACGCGCTCGACTTCGTGCTCGCGTCCGATCAGGGGATCGATGCGGCCCGCCAGCGCGGCGGCGTTCAGGTCCGTGGCGTATTGATCAAGCGGCGACTGACGCGATTCGCCCTGCTCTTCACCGTTGGTCTGCTGCTCTTTCTGCACGGCGGCGGACTCCACCTGGGGCTGTTTGGTAATGCCATGCGACAGGAAATTGACGACGTCCAGCCGCGTGACGCCCTGCTGTTGCAGGTAGTACACGGCATGCGAGTCCTTTTCCCCAAAAATGGCCACCAGCACGTTTGCGCCCGTCACCGGTTTCTTGCCGGTGCCGCCTGCGGAAACATGCATGATTGCGCGTTGGATCACGCGCTGAAAGCCCAGCGTCGGCTGCGTGTCGACCTCGGCGCCGCTTGGAATCACCGGAGTGTTTTCCGAAACGAACTGACGGAGGTTGCGGCGCAAGTCGTCGAGGTTGGCCGCGCAAGCGCGCAGAACCTCGACTGCCGAAGCGTTGTCGAGCAGCGACAGCAGCAGGTGCTCGACGGTAATAAATTCGTGCCGGGCCGAACGGGCCTCGACGAAAGCCATATGCAGGCTGACTTCAAGCTCTTGAGAAATCACGCTTCCTCCGTATTGCATCGAAGCGGTCAAATACACGATTCATATTCTATGCCGATCATGGCGTAACGCCAGCGATTTCAAAAACCACTCTATCGTGGCGGCCTAGCGTGTCCATGACGGTTAGCGTATACCGGCCGTCTTGCGCCAGCACTAATTTAAACGGATGACTCGACGCGCCGTGATTCACCACGCGCCCATCAAGCATCCACCATACTTCTCCTTCGGCGCCTTGAACATCCACATCCAGCGCCACCTGCCGGCTGCCCGGCACGGGCCGAAGGACCGAACCGCTGGCCACGCCACCCACGCGCAACGGCCCTTGGGTAGCGTCGGCGTAACCGGCAAATGACGGCGGCGCCGTGTCGTTCAACAGCCACGCGGCGCGCTGTTCGGGACATTGCCCCGAGGGCACGCTGCCCAACCGATAACCCAGTGGCCAACATGTGACCGCCGCCTGCACCGTTTCGGGCCGGCTACGGACCTGCTGCGTGCCTTCCGGCAACGCGGCCACAATATCTTGCAGTAACGGCGCCGCCACATTCGCCCCAAAGAAACCGGGGTTTGGCGTGCCATCCGGACGACCGACCCAGACGCCTAACGTCCATCTGTCGGTCACCCCAATTGCCCAGGCGTCCCGGAAACCAAAGCTGGTTCCGGTCTTCCAGGCCAGCCGCCGGGTCGGACTGCCCGACTGGTAGAAAGGCCGGTCGGGATGCCCGCCGCCTTCGAGGATATCGCGAACAATCCAGGCGGCTCCAGGGCTCATCATACGGGACTCGATTCGAGGCTGCTCTGTCCGAAGACGGGGCCGCCCCGAGACGCCATCGCGGGCCAAAGCCCGGTAAGCGCCGACCAGTTCTTCCAATGTGGTGCCACCCCCGCCCAAAATCAAGCTTAAATTTGGGGCGGCCCCCGCCGGCATTCGTAACCGTACGCCGCCGGTCAGCATAACCGACGCGAAACTGGCGGGGCCGACACGGTCCAGCAAGTCCACGGCGGGCACATTCAACGACCGCTGCAACGCCTGCGCCACACTGACCGGGCCCGAAAAAGCGGCCTGGAAATTGCCGGGTGCGTAGCCCCCGAATGACATCGGCGCATCGATCAGCAGGCTTTCCGAATGGATCAGCCCTTCATCGAGCGCCTGCGCATACAGGAACGGTTTAAGAGTAGAACCCGGCGACCGCACGCCACGCACCATATCCACGTGGGCATAACGGGTATCGTCGGAAAAATCGGCGGACCCCGCGTAAGCCTTGACCTCCAACGTATCGTTATCCATCACCAGCACCGCCATGGAAACCTTGGGCGGCAAGCTATCGACCCGATCCAGCAACATTCGTTCCACCGATGCCTGCATGTCGGCATCCAGCGTCGACGACACCAGCGGCGGGCGTTGGCCCGGCCGCCTTGCGGTGGTCTTGGTACCGGCTTCCTGCAACAGGCGCTGCGCGGCCAAGGGCGCCAGCCAGCGTGCGCGCAGCGGCGGCGCGACGACGTTTTCGATCTTGGCATCCGCCACTTCCGCCGGCGTCCAGCGGCCCAGTTCGGCCATGCGGTCCAGCACCTTGTCGCGCGCGGCCTGCGCGGCCTCGGGGTGGCGGTCGGGCCGCAGCCGGGAAGGCGCTTGCGGCAAGGCGGTCAGCATCGCGGCCTCGGCAGGCCCCAGGTCGCGGGCGGCCTTGCCCAGCCACAACCGCGAGCCCATTTCCACGCCTTCCACGATGCCGCCCATGGGCGCGTGGGTCAGGTACAAGGACAGAATTTCATCCTTGCTGTAGTGCATTTCCAGTTGCACCGCGCGCCACGCCTGTCGCAATTTGGCCGACATGGAACGCGACGGCTTGCCCGCCAATTGAGGGTCGATCAAGCGGGCGACCTGCATCGTCAGGGTTGATCCACCCGAAACGATGCGGCGGTTCGTGGCCCACTGCCAGCCGGCCCGCGCGAACGCCACCGGGTTGACGCCGGGATGCCAGTAGAACCAGCGGTCCTCGTACGTAAGCAGCGTTTCCAGGTAGCGCGGGGACACCTGGTCCGGCGTGACCGGATAGCGCCAGATGCCATCGCGGCTGGGGTAGTTGCGCAGCGGCGTGCCATCGGCGGCCACGACCACGGCGGCGCCGCCGGAATCGACAGGCGGCAGCGGGTAAAGGCGGTCAAGCACGAATAACAACGCGGCCAGCGTAAACAACACGCTGGCCGCGATGATGCCGCGCCGCCGCCAGCGGCGAGCGCGCAAGGCGCCCGCCGTGGGGGTGGCGGCGGCGGTCAAGGACGCTTGGCGCCGCGATCGCGGATTTCGACCGTGCTCCATTGCTCACCCACGCCGCGGATTTCCGGGCGATACATATCTTCCGCCACGGTCGAGGGCACCGCATAGCGGCCCGGCGTCACGACGCGCACCAGGTAGAACACGTCGACCTTTCCACGCCCCAGGGACACGGCGGCCACGTATCGGTCATCGCGGAACTCACGATGCTTGATGTTGGAATCGGCCATGGCTTCGGCCACGCGGCGCCCGCCTATCGTCCATTCCTGCATCTCGGGGCTTTGCGACAGGTTCAGGTTTTCGACTTCAAAACCCGCCGGCACACGGTCCTCGATCAGCGCATCCGGAATGTTCTGGTTGGCGCTGGCCTGCACCCACACCACCAGCATGTCGCCGCTTTGCAGCGTGCCGCCATCCCAAGGCTTGCCGTCCGGGCGATACCAGCCACGCTTGAGCTGGATCACGTCGTTGCGCGGCTTGGGCGCAACCGTCGGGCTGCCCTGGATGTCGTATTCCAGGAACAGCGACTGCGCACCCGTGTTGAGGATTTGCGTGTTGGCCAGATCGGCCGCCGTCAGGCCGACCGTCTGGTCGGTCTTGCCGCCGTCCAGCGGCTTGCGCACGCCATTGACGGTCAACGCGGCTTCCCACGGCGTGCCCTTGTCGCCACCGATGGCGCGTGCCGCCATCAACAGCGCCATGCGTTCCTGCGTGGACAGGTACGAACGGTTGCCCAGGCGCGAAGTCAGTTGCGTCAGCAGGTTTTCCAGGCGCTCGTGCTTCAGGCCGTACTGGTTGGCCAGCGCGTACGACATGGCGTAATCGCGCACGCTGCTGCCGTAGTCGCCCAGCCATTCGTCGTAGTAGCCGTTGTAATTGCGTCGCGGGAAACCGTATTCGCGCGTCATGGCGGCGTCCAGCGCGGACTTCATGCGCCCTTCGTCGCCCATCAGCTTGAACGCGGCCGCCAACTGAATCAGGGGCAACGGCGAACGCGCGCGCTCTTGGTAGTTGTCGAACAGTTGGCGCACCGTGGACAGCGGCGCCTTCTTGTCGCGAGCCAACGCCAGCACGGCGGTCGACAAGCCGGCAAAACGGCGGTGGTCTTCGCGCAGGATGTTGGCATCGCTGCCGTCGATGCGGCCGGCTTCAACGTTGCGGCGCAGGTTCACCGACCATGTGCCGAAGGTGTTCGACGTCTGCTGCACTTGCTCCAGCAGCCATTGGCGCGAACGGTCCAGCGTGGCTTCGGGCACTTCAAAGCCCTGGTCGCGCGCGTCTTGCAGGAAGCCGACGGCATAGGCCGTCAGCCACACATCGCGCGAGCTGGAACCGCTCCAGAGGTTGTACGAACCCACCGCGTTGCGCATGCCGGACAGGCGGCCGATGGCGCCTGACACCTGCGCGGCGCGTTCCACCTGCGAATGCGGCTTCAGGCCGAACTGCTTGGCGACGGCGTCATCGATCAACACCCATGGCAAGGCACGGCTGATGGTCTGTTCGGCGCAGCCATACGGATACGCCAGCAAACCTTCGACCAGCTTGTTCACGTTGAACGGCGGGCGATTCGACACGGTCAGGCTGACCAGCGCGGAATCCGGATAGTAGGACGACACCCACGAGGCCTGCGCCACATTGGTTTCACCCGGATTCAGGCGCAGGCGACGCACCTGGCGTTCGCCCGCGTAGGCCGGCTGCACCTGCAACACCGATTCGCGCACGAGGTGCACGGGCTTGGCGCCGCCCTGCCCGTCGATCGTCAGGCGCATCAGGCCCAGGCCATACGAACCGGTCGTGGTGGCGTTAAAGCGCAAGGTGGTGCGCTGCTTGTCTTTCAGCGTCACCGTGCGTACGCCATCGGTAATGGCCAGCGGGTCCAGCGCTTCCAGCTTGATGCTGATCTTTTGCTCGGCGCCGCTCAGGTTGGTCAAGTCCAGCGCGATGGCGGCCTGGTCGCCCGGCGTGATGAAGCGCGGCGTGTTCAGTTCAGCGACGATCGGCGCGGCCACCACCATTTCGGTGTCGGTGCTGCCGTAGTTGTCGGCCGTGAAGGCCACCGCCATCAGGCGCAAGGTGCCGTTGAAGTCGGGCAGGTCCAGCGGGATGTCCGCTTCGCCTTGCGCGTTCAGCGTGACCGGACCCGAGAACAGGTCTACCAGCTTGACCTTCTTGGGCAGGCTCTTGCTGTCGCCGCGCATGGCGGCGTCACCGCCCCACTTCAGCTTGCCCTTGGTGCCGTCCATTTTTTCGATCAGCTTGCCGTACATGTCCAGCAGTTCGGGCGCGTAGCGGTGCTTGCCGAAGAAATAATCCAGCGGGTCGGGCGTGGCGTACTGGTTGATGTTCAAGATGCCCACGTCCACCGCGGACAGCGTGACCGTGGCTTGCTTGCCCTGTGCCCCGTCAACCTTGACGCGCACCGTCGTCTTGGTCTCGGGCACGGCCTTGGGCGCGGCCGTCAGCTTCACATCCAGCTTGCGGTCGGTGCTGGCAATCGGCAGGAACGCCAGGCCCAGCGCGCGGGCCGGGGTCACGCGGTCGCCTTCGCTACCCGGGCGGAACACGGCGGCGGCCACGTACAGATCGTGGCGCTTCCAGTCCTTGCTGACCGGGATTTCGACCACGGTGCCCGTGGCTTTCACGGCCACCCAGGTGGACCACAGCATGCGGTCGCCTTCGACGGTGACCAACGCCTGACCGTCGTGCGGCGGCGTCAAGGTGACCTTGACGGTGTCGCCCGGCTTGGCCGGCACGCCTTCCAGCTTCATCTGCACGCGATCGGGGCGGTTGCCCATCGCGTCGGCGTCCTGCGCGTTCCAGCCCGCATAGAAGCGGTAGCGCATCGTCTCACCCGTTTCCGGGTCGGCAATTTCAAGGCGGTAACGGCCCCACTTGACCGGCACGGTCAGCTGGGCGCGATCGTTCAACGCCACTTCGCGCGAATCGATCAATTCTTCGGTTTCGGTATAGCCGCTGTTCCAGCCGCGCTGATCGTCAAAGCGCCAATAGTATTGGCGTTCTTCGCGGAACAAACGCATCTGGGCCTGGGCCAGGGGCTGGATCTCGCCCTGGGCGTTGACGCGGATCACTTCGAATCCGGCGGGTGCGCTCTCGCGCGCCACGTCGCTATCGAACTGGGGACGCACGGCGATCAGTTTGTCGGCGGGCCAGACGCTGCGTTCAATGGAACGCACGACCGGGCGGCCGCCCGATTCCAGCAGGCTGGCCGACACGCGCACCTTCATGGGGGAATGCGTGCCTGCCGCGTTGGGGTTGACGCTGATCTGTGCTGCGCCCTTCTCGTCCAGCGCCTCTTCGGGCAGTTCGCCAAACGTACGGCGCGTGTCATCGGCGACGTCGCCGAAGATGAATCCGGGCCATTTCTGGGCCTGCGCGAAACGGTCGCGCTTGACCTGGAAGGTGGACAGCAGGCGGTTGCCGGCGGCGGGCGCGCCGTAAAGGTAGTCGCCCTGCACGTCAACAATCAGTTCCTCGTCCGGCGACAGCACCTCTTGATCAGAGGTCAGCGCCATCTTCATGCGCTCGGGCAGGAATTCCTCGACCTGGAACTTCCACGACGCATCCGGTGCGCGCGAGGCCGGGTCTACGCGCAGTTCCAGCAGCCACGAGCCGGTCTGCGCGTCCAGAGGCAATTCGATTGCGCGCTCGACATAGCCGACCAGATCCTTCTTGGGCTGCCACAGCGTGTTTTGCACGACGCGGCCATCGGGACGCTTGATCGTCGCCGTCAACGGTGCGGGCGTCAGCATGCGGCCGTCCAGATCGCGCGGCAGCACCGACACGTTGAACGTTTCGCCGGGGCGATACAGGTTGCGGCCGGCGTAAACGAACAGGTTGTTCGGGCGCGATACATGGCCGCCCGTATCGAACTCCGACAGGTCCAGCGCCGGCTCGGCCAACGCCAATACCGTCATTTCCTTGTCGCGCGATGCACGGATGACGCGCGCGTTGGTGAAGCTGCCGTCAAATCGCACATGGCCTTGCCCATCGGCGGCAGCCTTGGCCAGCGTCTTGCCGGCGCCGTCAACCAATTCAAAGACCGCGCCGGAGATGGCCTGGCCAGACTTCAGCGATACGGAATAGGCTTCCACGCGGTCGCTGTAGCGGCGCGCGTGCAGGCCGATATCGCTGACGTAGAAGTACGTGACCTGGTATTCGTAGCGGAAACGGCCGGGCTGGCTCATCACCGCGATATAGATGCCGGGCTCTTGCAGTTCCTTTACGCCTTCCACGGGCAGGAAGGTCACGTGGCGGCGGTTCGGCTTGTCGTCGGTGATGAAGCGGCCTTGATAGACGCTGGTGGTCAGCGAATTCAGGCGGTCCAGATCCCAGTTGCTGACCGAACCCTTCAGGCCGCGGTTGTCGGAATAGCGCCAACTGTCTTCTTCGTTGTAGCCGCCCTCTTCTTCGTCATCCGATGCCTGGGCGGTATTGCGGCCAATGCCCAGCACCGTTTCAAACAGTTCCGGCACGCGGTCGGGCGCGACGCGCAGGAACTGCACGTCCACTTCGGGCACGTTCACGGTGGCCACGGGCAAACCGCCGTTCTGGCCGGCCGGCAACACCACGCCACGGCTGGCGAAATAGAACGACGGCGGCATTGCCTGCGTGTTCACTTCGCAGTTGGACGACTGCGTCAGCACAACCTTGTCACCCACGCCCGGCAAACCGGAGCGCACGGTAATGGCGTACTTGCGTTGCGGCTGGATGTACGGGAAATACACCATGCGCGGGTTGTCACCCACGATCCAGCTGCCTTTCACGATCTTGCCTTGCGGGGCGGAGTCGCCCGGCTTCACCGAGGCGGGCTGGTCGCCGGCATTGGAGGCCGTTTCGCTGTCCTGGTCGGCTTTGCCCGACGACGCGCCCAGATCGGTGACCTGAAGGAAGTCATCCAGCTTGGCCTTGGCATCCACCGGTTGGGTGAAGGTGACAGACAGGGACAGCGCGTCGTTATATTGGCGCGGTTGGCAGGTCAGCGCCGCGAACGGGTCGGGCGAGCCGACCGTGGCGCTGGCGCCCAGGGCGGGTTTTACTTCGCCCGGCGGGGCCGCCGCAGGGGTTTGAGCCGGGGCGGACGCCGCCGGGGCCGCCACCGGAGCCGGCGCCTGCTTGTCCTTGCCCATCCACCAGCCCACGCCTATGGCGCCGGCCAACACTACAACGCCGGCAACCGCCAGCCAGGTCTTACTAACCTTTCCACTCACGGCAAACCCCTCCGCCTACTCGAATACAACGCTCCTTAGCGGCGGAGCTGCCGACCATCCGGATCCGCGTGCTTCCCCAAACGCGGACATTGCCGTGCCGTTGGCGCACAGCAGAACGCCGCCTTCGAGGGCGGCGTCTTCATTCTTGGTATTAAACGGGTTCCATCACGCATTGCAGCGGGTGCTGGCGCGCCCGCGCGTACTGTCCTACCTGGGCGATGCGGGTGGCGGCGAGATCACGGGGATACACCCCGCAAACTCCGCGCCCTTCGTGATGCACTTGCAACATGATCCGCGTGGCCTCTTCATGATTTTTATTGAAGAATTTTTGCAGGACTTTCACGACGAATTCCATCGGCGTGTAGTCATCGTTCAACAGCAGAACCTGATACATCGGAGGCGGCGCGGCGCGTGCCGGTGCCTTCTCGACGGCCAAATCATGCTGGGTATCCAAGGTAGAACTCATAGGGCGGCTATTCTATTTAAACTGGGGACGCCTAACGTGCAACTTACTTAAAATTACACGCGGAAATACGTAGTTTCCATACTTGACGACACGAAGAAAAGCGGCGCATTATCAGCGCATTCTGGGGTTTTCAACTCATCGAAAATCTGCCAGGAAGCCGGAGGGGGGGACAGAGGTCTAGACCGCGATGCCCTTCTGTCAACATACGATTCAATGAGGCAGTCCGCATGTCTGATACGACCGCAACCGCCGTCCAAGGGGACAATCCCAAATCGACGGGTACCGTCAAGTGGTTCAACGATGCAAAGGGGTTTGGCTTCATTACGCCCGACGACGGCGGTGAAGATCTGTTCGCCCACTTCTCGTCCATACAGATGAATGGTTTTAAAACCCTGAAGGAAGGCCAGAAAGTGGCTTTCGAAATCATCCAGGGGCCTAAGGGCAAGCAGGCGCTTAATATCACGGCCGCCTAAATTACCCTATAAAGTGCAGCGGTAAGGTTGCACCATTATCCAGGCGGGGCTTTCGGGCCCCGCCTTGTTATTTTCTTTTTACTGCGCCAGTCATGCTGAAGAATGCGAAGTTATTACCTGTCACTCCTACGTTGTTCACGACGGCGTTCTTGAAACCCGCATTCCTTAAAGCCGTATCGGCGGCATTGGCCAGCGCGGCATTGATGCTGGGCGCGGGCGCCCAGGCACAAACCGGTCCGCAACCGTCCTTGCCCACCACGCAACTATCGGCAGGCATCCATATTATCCGCGCCGAAGTTGCCAACACCGACGCCACGCGCCAAGCCGGCCTGATGTTCCGCAAAGAACTGCCCGGCAACGACGGCATGCTGTTTGTCTTCGAGCAGCCCGACGTGCAGTGCTTCTGGATGCGCAACACGCTTTTGCCGCTCTCGATAGCCTTTATCGCCGACGACGGCACGATCGTCAATATCGACGACATGGCCCCGCAGACCGAAGATCCGCATTGCGCGCGCAAGCCCGTGCGCTACGCCCTGGAAATGGCCCAAGGCTGGTTCGACCAACATGGCATCAAGGCAGGCCGGAAAATCGACGGGCTGCCCTGACCCGGGGGCCACAGGGCGTCAGCGCGCCGGTCAGATGCGAGAAGGGAGCCCCAGAGGCTCCCTTTTTTGATTCCGCCGCGAAACACGCGGCGGAAAAAACAACACTTCAGGCTTCAGGCGTCGAGCTCAGAGTTCGGCTCAGACGCGTTCGATGATGAGCGCGATGCCCTGGCCCACGCCGATGCACATCGTGCACAGCGCATAGCGGCCGCCGGTGCGGTGCAGCTGGTTGATCGCGGTGGTAGCCAGGCGGGCGCCCGACGCACCCAGCGGGTGACCCAGGGCGATGGCGCCGCCGTTGGGGTTCACGCGCGGGTCGTTGTCGGCGATGCCCAATTGACGCAGCACGGCCAGGCCCTGCGCGGCAAAGGCTTCGTTCAGTTCGATGACGTCCATCTGATCCAGCGTCAGGCCGGTCTGGGCCAGCACCTTCAGCGTGGCCGGAGCGGGGCCGATACCCATGATGCGCGGCGCAACGCCGGCCGTAGCCATGCCGACCACACGAGCGCGCGGCGTCAAGCCGTGGCGGGCGGCGGCCTTTTCGTCAGCCAACAACAGCGCGGCGGCGCCGTCGTTCACGCCCGACGCGTTGCCGGCCGTGACGCTGCCGCCTTCGCGGACCACGCCCTTGAGCTTGGCCAACGATTCCAGGCTGGTTTCACGCGGATGCTCGTCCTTGGAGACGACGATGGCATCGCCCTTTTTCTGAGCAATCGACACCGGCACGATTTCGGCATCGAAGACGCCTTCTTTCTGCGCGCGAGCCGTCTTTTGCTGGCTGGCCAGCGCGAACAGGTCTTGGTCTTCGCGGCTGATGTTGAAGTCATCAGCGACGTTCTCGGCCGTTTCGGGCATCGAATCGACGCCGTATTGGGCCTTCATCAGCTTGTTGACGAAGCGCCAGCCGATGGTGGTGTCGAAAATGGCGGCATTGCGCGAGAACGCGCTGTCGGCCTTGCCCATGACAAAGGGCGCGCGGCTCATGCTTTCAACGCCGCCGGCCAGCATCAGCCCGGCTTCGCCGGCGCGGATGGCGCGGGCGGCGGTGCCGATGGCGTCCAGGCCCGAACCGCACAGACGGTTGACCGTGGCACCAGGGACTTCGATGGGCAGGCCGGCCAGCAGCGTGGCCATGCGTGCCACGTTGCGGTTGTCTTCACCCGCCTGGTTGGCGCAGCCCATGATGGCGTCGTCCAGTTCTTCCCAGCGCACGCCGGGGTTGCGCGCTACCAGCGCCTTGATGGCGACGGCGGCGAGGTCATCAGGACGCACGCTGGCCAGCGCACCGCCGTAGCGGCCGAAGGGAGTACGGATCGCATCACAAATAAAGGCATTCACGGTCATGGGAAGCTCGGAGTGAAGTGAAAAATTCGGGATCGGACGATCTTAGCGCACCGCTTTTCGCGCCAACTTGGTGCACGCCCGCGATGTCCGTCACATGGACAGTGTCCGGTAGGTGTTCACCCTGATCATCAAAGCGGGCCGCACGGCTTCAGGGTGACGCAGGCTTGGACGGCACCGTTGCCGCGCCCGCCTCGGATTGCGCGGCGCGGCCCGCCTCGACAATGGCTTGCCGGCGAAAGCGCCCCGCCGCAAGGTGATAGAACGGCTGCGGGCAGAACTGCCGCGACACGCCCGAGGCCAGCAGCGACCCCACCAGCAGCCAGAACAACATCGGCTGGCTGCCCGTCATTTCCATGACGACCACGCTGGCGGTCAACGGCGCCTGCGTGGCGGCGGCCAGAAAGGCGGCCATCGACACCAGCACCAGCACGCGCTGGTCCACGCCCTCGCCCGCCAGTTCCCAGATGTGTTGGCCGATGCCTGCGCCCGTGGTCAGCGCGGGGGTGAAGATACCGCCCGGGATGCCGGCCCAATACGAAGCGACGGTAGCGGCCAGCTTGGCCAGCCCGAAGCCGACCGGCGCGGTGTCGTGGCCCGACAACAGATCGGCGGCCACGCCATAGCCCGTGCCGTACACGCTGCCCGCCGTGCACAAGCCGATCACGGCCAGCACCAGCCCCATGATGAAAGCCGTCCAGATGGGATGCGCGCGGATCCAGGCGCGCCACGCCGCGGGCGCCGCGCCTGCCGCGCCCTTGCCCAGCAGCCGCGCAAAAATACCGCCCAACGCGCCGTTGATTGCGCCGCAGATAATGATCCACATCACCATGCCGTGGGCCAGCGGCGCACCGCCGAACACGCCGAAATACGGGTTGTTGCCTTGCACCGCGACCACGAGAAAGCCCGCTGCCAGCACGCCGATCAGCACCAGCCGTTGCCAGCGCAGCACCGTGCCCCGGCCCAGTTCTTCGATGGCGAAAATCACGCCGGCAAGCGGCGCGTTAAAGGCGGCGGCAAGGCCGCCGGCCGCACCGGCCGCGATCAGTTCATTGGCGTGAAAGCCCCGCAGTTGCACGCCGCGCCGCTTCCAGAAATCTCCCCACGCCAGCATGAGCGCTGCACCCACCTGCACCGACGGGCCTTCGCGCCCGATCGACGCGCCGGCCAGCATGCCGAAGAACGCCAGGGGAATTTTCCAAAGAGTTTGCGCCAGGGACACCAGGCTGGATTGGCTGGGGCCGGGCGGCAATGACAGCGCGCCGATGACCTGGGGAATGCCGCTGCCCGCGGCGTTGGGCGCGAAGCGCATTGTCAGCCAGCGCAGGCCGGCCAGGCTGAACGGCAGCACCAGCAAGGCGAGCCAACCGTTGTGGCCGACCCATTCGCGGTTCCAGTCCAGCGCCTTGTCGGCCAGATACGCAAAACCCAGCGACATCAGCGCAACCAGGCCCGCACCGCCCAGCAGCAGCGCCATTTGCAGGCTCTTGCGTGACAGGCGGTTGATCTGACGCACTTTGCGGCGCATCAGGCGACGTGTGGCGGCGGAGGTCCGGCGGAAAGGTTCAGTCAGGCTCATGGGCTGCTGGCATGCGGCGGAAAGTCGCTAACCTTAACATTCCCACCTGACTCACAGCCCACAAATTCACAGACCACGACTTCGCAGCCCACAACTTTGCGGGCCACAACTTTGCGGGCCACAACTTTGCGGGCCACAACTTCGCGGGCCACGAACCTCCCGTCCACAGACTTACCGCCCGGGGGGG
>NZ_JBLVOL010000126.1:0-7732 GCF_053543755.1 Achromobacter semiaridum
CCGCCTTCACGCCCAGTTAAACGACGCCACCCGCGCGGCCGTCAACGCTGTGCACGTCGGAGGCGCCTGGCTGTACCGTGGCGCGCAAATGACGCAGGTCGTGATCCAACTGACGGTCAGCGAACTCCTTGCCATTTACGCCGACGAACTGCAACGCGTCGGCGATTCCCTGAACCAAAACACCGGCCGCCGAGTACGCGCTTTCATCTTCGCCGGCCTGATCAGCATTCCGGACCCCGCGTTGCACAAGATACTGGTCAACGTGACGATCTGGATGGAAGGCAGCGCGGAGGATATCGCCAACCGAATAAAGAGTATGAAGACCGGCGCGGCGGACGTGACTGCGAAGGCGATGCAGAGCGTGCAGGAGGCAATCGGCGGCGCGACGAACAGCGTGCGCGGCATATCTGGTAGCGCGATGCGCAAGCTGTCCGTGGGCATCAAACATCTGGACGTCCCTGCGGCGCAACTGCTCATCGGTCTGGAACTCAGCGCGGAGCACGCACGGGAGTTCGCCAAGAACGGTTTCGCCAGCTTGAAGCGTTTATCCGTGGGTTCGGGATATGGGGGGTCGTCACTGGTCAGCCTTTATTTCCTGCATGACAGCGTGCGGTCGAGCCTGGCATCCGCGCGTCAGGCGGTAGGCGCGGAACATGCGGAGGCGATGGCTGCGCTGTATGGGGCGGGCATCGGCATGCTGGGCGCGGGCGTCGAGGCGGGTGGGCTGGCGCTTCGTGTGGCGGGAGAGGCTGTGCAGCCATTTATGCGCAGGGTTGCGAGTGCCGAGGCGGGGATGGTCGCGAAGGCGATTGGGCTGGGGAAGGGGTTAGTAAAAGCGGGTGGCGCGATTGCGGCGTTGGGGGGAGTAGCGGATGGGGTTGGAGGGTTTGCAGCGGCGAGGCGTGCGGATGCGGTTGGAGATGCTGGTGCAAGCAAGGCATACGCAATTGGCGGATTCGTCTATCTAGCAGGGACACCGTTTAGTTTATATGGCGCTGCAACCGGCGCAGTATTGATGGGGCCGCTGGGTATTGGCATTTTGGCTGGACTTATAGGATTTGCGCTCGCACAGGTCGCCAAAGAACGAGAGTCGGATGCCTTGGAGATGTGGGCCCGTCGCTCCTATTTCGGTCAGGCGGAACAAAGCTCCCGCTGGGCAACGGCGGATCAAATGGATGCAGCAATTTCGGAACTGAATGCCGCGCTTATCGGTATGGAAGTGATCGTTGGCTTTCACTCTGCCCGGCGAACTATGGACTTCGATTCGCTCCTGGCGGCCGACATATTGCAGATTCAGGCAACGGGCGGGGTGGAAGCGGGACCGGAACTCGGCTATCGAATCGTACTGCCCGGCTTTGACCCGGAAGTGTCTCGCTACGAATTTAGGCTTCTTGTAGAGTGCTTCGCGGTAGATAAAGTCGGACGACACACTCCAGTTCTAATGGAGAGTGTCCTTGAGGCCGTCCATCACAACAGTGAAGTATGTGCTCCCGCTCAGGGCGGATTTAGCGGGTTGACGCCTAAAGGCTATGTGTTGCCTACGAAAGAAGCGCCAGTGCTCGCTTGCAAATTCTGGCTCGAGCCATTGCACAGAATCAAGAGCGCTACGGTTGGCATCATCTATTGGTGTGACAAGGACGACCTCGCGGGTTTTGCCAGTGTCACCATGACGGAAGAGGCGTAATGGCGCGATCTGACCTCACTCCGCAGTGCGCTGGATGGCAGCGCGATTTGCCAGGTCCTAATGAAACGCACACTGTGATGCCAAGCCTGAAAGAGAGTGCGCCGAACCACGTTAATAGCACTTACTTGGAACTGTCCAGGCGCTCGTCTAGCATTCGCGGAGTCTTGTTATTTGCTATCCCGTTCACCGGCTACGGGGCCTTTATTGAAATGCCCTACATGATTTTCAGCGAGTTGTTCGATGGGCTATCGAGTTTCAAATCCCTTGACCTTTTTATCCTGGCGTCTGCGCTCTTTGCTATGGCCTTATGCACATGGATCACCGTGCTTATATATCGGACTGATATAACTCAGCCCCGCGACCTCCCCATCCGGTTCAACCGCGTCCGCCGAAAAATATACGTTTACGACTTCCACATGGTCTGGTGGAAGCCCTTCTCCCACTGGTACGTCACCACCGCCAGCTACGACTGGGACGACGTTCGCGCGGAAGTCTGGGAGCAATGGGGCGCCTCATCCAGCGGCACCCTGATGATCAAGTGGGGCCTCTCACTCGCCATCGTCAAACCCGGCACGAACGAAGTCCTCGAACGTATCCACCTCAGCACCTACAACCAAGACCTGGACAATCTCTGGGCCTACGTCTGCACCTACATGCAGCAAGGCGCCGACGCCTTGCCCCCGTGCGACATCGAACCACGCGATGCGAATGACGTGCCGGCCTACAACCTGGCGCTGCGTTGGGCGCCGTTGGTTGAATGGCCGGAGGCAATGGATATCGAATCGCGGAGCGCGCCGTGATGGGTTGCATCGAGCGGGTGGCAACATTGCCGATAGATTCGCGCCGCAGGCGTTTTTCAGGACGCGCGTGCCTTGCCCACCGTCCAATGCTTGTGCCAGGGCCAATGGACGTCGATTCGCTTGTGGCGACCGACGTCTGTTGGTATGACAAGAACGATATTGCCGGTTATGCCAGCATCACTCTGACGGAGGAGGCGTGATGGCGCGATCCAAACTCATTCCTTCGTGTGCGGGATGGCAGCGCGATTTGTCGGGCCCAAATGAAAAGCCCGTTGTGACGCCAAGCATCAGGACGGATGCCCCCAATCACGTTGACGACATCTACTTGGAATTATCCAGACGTTCATCCACCATCCGGGGGCTATTGCTGTTCGCGGCGGTCTTAACAGGTTATTGCGCCATCGTTGAGTCGCCAATCGTCCTTTTTAGGGTGATTTTGCGCGCGCTTTCCACTTTTAGTGCATTCCATCTGCTTATGGTTTTAGCCGCGTTGCTCGCCATGGCGTTATGCATCTGGGTCACCGTGCTTGTTTATCGAATCGAGGTGACGCAACCCCGCGACCTCCCCATCCGCTTCAACCGAGTTCGCCGAAAAATCTATGTCTATGGTTTCCACATGGTCTGGTGGAAACCCTTCTCCCACTGGTACGTCACTACCGCCAGCTACGACTGGGACGATGTCCGCGCCGAAGTCTGGGAACAATGGGGCGCGTCATCCAGTGGCACCCTGATGATCAAGTGGGGTGTCTCAATCGCCATCGTCAAGTCCGGTACGAACGAGGTCATCGAACGTTTCCACCTCAGCACCTACAACAAGGACCTGGACAATCTCTGGGCCTATGTCTGCACCTACATGCAACTAGGCCCAGACGCATTGCCGCCGTGCGACATCGAACCACGCGCTGCGAATGACGTGCCGGCATACAACCTGGCGCTGCGTTGGGCGCCGTTGGTTGAATGGCCGGAGGCAATGGACATCGAATCGCGGAGCGCGCCGTGATGGGCGGTTCTACGCGGGTAACAACGGTCTGCCGATCTAAGGTCGGATTTGTTTCGCGCTTCGATCGCCGGTCGTTCGTTGATCGCGAGTTGGCAGCGGACGCCACAGACCAACTGCTGGCCGCCGTGCACGGCGCCAGCAGCCGCCTTCACGCCCAGTTAAACGACGCCACCCGCGCGGCCGTCAACGCTGTGCACGTCGGAGGCGCCTGGCTGTACCGTGGCGCGCAAATGACGCAGGTCGTGATCCAACTGACGGTCAGCGAGCTCCTTGCCATTTACGCCGACGAACTGCAACGCGTCGGCGATTCCCTGAACCAAAACACCGGCCGCCGAGTACGCGCTTTCATCTTCGCCGGCCTGATCAGCATCCCGGACCCTGCGTTGCACAAGCAGCTGGTCGACGTGACGATCTGGATGGAAGGCAGCGCGGAACAGATCGCCAAGCGAATAAAAGAACTGAAGACCGGCGCGGCCGACGTGGCTGGCGACGTGATGCGAGACGTGCAGGAGGCAATCGGCGGCGTGACGCACAGCGCCCGCGCCATGGCCGGCGGCGGGATGCGCAAACTGTCAGTGGCCATCAAACATCTGGATGTTCCTGCGGCGCAACTACTCATCGGCCTGGAACTCAGTGCGGAGCACGCACGGGAATTCGCCAAGAACGGCTTCGCCAGCCTGAAGCGTTTATCAGTGGGTTCGGGATATGGCGGGTTATCGCTGGTCAGCCTTTATTTTCTGCATGACAGTGTGCGGTCCAGCCTGGACGCTGCTCAAAAGGCGGTAGGCGCGGAACATGCAGAGGCGATGGCCGCGTTGTACGGGGCAGGCATCGGCATGCTGGGCGCGGGCGTGGAGGCGGGTGGGTTGGCGCTTAGCGTGGCGGGGGAGACAGTGCAGCCGTTCATGCGCCGGGTGGCGAGTGCTGAGGCGGGGATGGTTGCGAAGGCGATAGGGCTGGGGAAGGGGCTAGTAAAAGCGGGTGGCGCGATTGCGGCTTTGGGGGGAGTGGCGGATGGGGTTGGAAGCTTGGGGGCCGCGGGGCGTGCCGATGGGGTGGGGGATGGCGATGCTGGCGAGAAGTACAGAATGTCTGGCGCCATCGCGTTTGGCGGAGCATTTTTTAGCGTGTATGGAGCATTAACCGGGGCGGCGCTGATAGGATCTCTGGGTATTGGTATCGCGGCCGGACTTCTAGCATTCGCCCTGGGCAGGGTCGCCAAAGGCAGAGAGTCGGATGCTCTAGAGCTGTGGTCCCGCCGTTCATACTTCGGTCAGGCAGACGAAGGGTTCCGCTGGGCAACGGCAGATCAAATGGATGCCGCAATCTCGGAGCTGAATGCCGCACTTATCGGTATGGAGGCGATCCTCGGCTTTCATCCTGCCAGACGGCCAATGGACTTCGATTCGCTCCTGGCGGCCGACGTATTGCAGACCCAGGCAACGGGCGGCATGGAATCGGGATTGGAGCTCGGCTATCGGATCGTACTGCCTGGCTTTGATCCGGAGCATTCATGCTATGAATTCAGGCTTTTTGTAGAGCGCTTCGGGGTAGACAAAGTCGGACGACACACTCCGATGCCGGTAGCAGGTGTCCTTGAGGCCGTCCATCACAATAGCGTACGACGAGCACCTGTTCTGGATGAATTTCGGCGGCTGACGCCTAAAGGCCATCTGTTGCCGACGAAAGAGGCGCCGGTGCTAGCTTGTAATTACTGGCTCGGACCTCTGCACGGGATCAAGAGTGCTACGGTCAGCATTATCTATTGGTATGACAAGGACGATCTTGCCGGTTATGCCAGCGTCACGATGACGGAGGTGGCGTGATGGCGCGTTCTATCTTGACTCCGCAATGCGTGGGATGGCAGCGCGACTTACCCGGGCCCGGCGAAACGCCTGTTGTGAAGCCGAGCCTGAAAGAAAGCGGGCCAAATCACGTTGACGATACCTACTTGGAACTTTCCAGACGTTCTTCCAGCATACGCGGGGTGTTGCTGTTCGCTGTCATCATCACCGGCTATTGCGCAGTCGTTGAAATGCCCGGGGTTATTTTCAGAACACTCTTACGTGCTTTCGCAAGCATTAACCAAGATGTTCTGTTTAACCTAGTGATTGGGCTCTTCGCAATGGCCCTATGCGCTTGGATCAGTGTGCTCATGTATCGGACCGACGTCACGCAACCCCGCGACCTCCCCATCCGCTTCAACCGTCTCCGCCGAAAAATCTACGTCTACGGTTTCCACATGGTCTGGTGGAAACCCTTCTCCCACTGGTACGTCACTACCGCCAGCTACGACTGGGACGACGTTCGCGCGGAAGTCTGGGAGCAATGGGGCGCGTCATCCAGTGGCACGCTGATGATCAAGTGGGGCGTCTCAATCGCCATCGTCAAACCCGGCACGAACGAAGTTATCGAACGTTTCCACCTCAGCACGTACAACAAGGACCTGGACAATCTCTGGGCCTATGTGTGCACCTACATGCAGCAAGGCCCCGACGCCTTGCCGCCGTGCGACATCGAACTACGCGATGCGAATGACGTGCCGGCATACAACCTGGCGCTACGTTGGGCGCCGTTGGTTGAATGGCCGGAGGCAATGGATATCGAATCGCCGAGCGCGCCGTGACGATGCGGCTAGCGCGGGCAACTGCAATATCTCGGCCCCAGTGCGGCTCTGTTTCGGCTTACGGCGCGCTATCGCTTGTCAACCTTTACTTTTTCACGACGGCGTGCAAACCGGCCTGGAATCTGCTCGAAGCGCGGTGGACCTGGAGCATGCAGAGGCGACGGCTGCGTCGTATCGAGCGGGCATCGGCATGCTAGGCGCGTGTGTTGAGGCGGGCGGGTTTGCGGTCAGTGTGGCGGGCGAGGCGGTCCAGCCGTTTATGCGACGGGCCGCGAATGCGGAGCTGGGCGTCGTCGCGAAGGCGATTGAGTTGGGGAAGGGGTTGGCGAAAGCGGGTGGGGCGATAGCGGCATAGGGAGGAGTGGCTGATGGGGCCCGGGTGGATCGCAGCCGCTATGCGTGCCGCCCGCCAAGGCGACACCTCGGCAAAATGGCTGCATGCATTCGCTGCGAGTGTTAAAGCGAAGAGACTGGAATCCGATGCTTTGGAACGGTGGGCGCGGCAGTCGTACTTCGGAAACGCGGAGCGCAGCCAGCGATGGGAGATGGCAGACCAGCTCGATTCAGCGGTGGCCGCATTAAACGCCGCACTGTCGGGATTGTCGGTGTCTTTGGGATTTCACTCATCCAAGCGCTTCGCCGATGCGGCCGAGCTTGCGGCAATGGACGTTTTGCTGATCAAGGAGACGGGCGGCGTTCAAACGGGCACGGAATTGGCTTACTTGATCCTGTTGCCTGGTTTTGATCCCTTGCGCTCGCGTTACGAGTTCACGTTAACCGTTCATAAATTTGGGGTGGCGAAAAGTGGGAAACGTATGCCGTTGATAACGTCGTCAGTGCTTGCAACTGCGTATCACAATAGTCGGGCCCATGCGCCCATGCTAGACACCGAGCCAGATCTCGTGCCAGCGGTCAGTGAGTTGCCGACCAGAGACGATCCCGCGCTAAGCGGCAGATACTGGTTGGGCGGCATGCATGCAGTTAAGGCAGCCGTCGTCGAAATTGCATATTGGCCAGACAAGGACGATCTCAGCGGATACGCAAAGTTGATCTCTGCGGAGGAAGCGTGATGGTAAGACCTCTGCTTAATCCGCCGTGCCCAGGTTGGAAGCGCGATTTGCCCGGGCCTAATGACTCACCCGGGCCACCCAGTTATCGCGCAGACGCACCCAACTATGTCGACGATGTCCACCTGGAGCTATCCCGACGAACATCCAGCACCCGCGGAATTTTGATCCTGGGTGTGCCCTTGTGTGTGTGCTTCTTTATCTGGCAATTGCCCCTATTTTTTGGCTACGGGGCGTTTTCTTCGACAGACGGGTCCGATGGCCTCACGACGATATTGATGTTTTTATTCCTGCTGGCCGCCTATTCTTACCTTGCAGCGTTTCTTTACCAAACGGACGTCTGTCCGCCGCGCGATCTTCCCATCCGCTTCAACCGGCTACGCCGAAAAATCTACGTCTACGGTTTCCAAATGGTCTGGTGGAATCCCTTCGCTCACCGTTACGTCACCACCGCCAGCTACGACTGGAATGACGTCCGCGCCGAAGTCTGGGAGCAATGGGGGGCTACATCCGGTGGAAGCCTGATGATCAAGTGGGGCGTCTCAATCGCCATCG
>NZ_JBLVOL010000127.1:0-16367 GCF_053543755.1 Achromobacter semiaridum
CCAGGATTTCCGGCACGGACAGTTGCTGGTAGATGCGCCAGTCCGAACACAGCGCCGCGCGCGCCAGCGACGGTTCGACCACGGCGCGGTAGCGCGTGCGCCGAAAGCCGGTGTCGCCTTGCTCGAAGGCGGTGACGATGCCGTGCACGTGGCGCACGGGCACATCGCGCCGCCATAGCGTGAACAGCGCTGTTTGATCCAGCAGCGCGCCAAAGTCGATGGCGGGGTCGAAGCTGGATAAATCAAGCTCCAGCCGATAGGTCTCGGACAGGGCCTCGTCCAGCGTGAATTCAATAACGTCGAACGCCACGCCACGGGCGGCGGGCACGAAGGTAAAACGCAGGTCGGATGAATGGGCCATGGGGATCCTGGAATAAGTCCCCACAGCTATGCAACATCCATGCCAACTTTCACGGCGTCCGGTTAAACCCAATGCTTTCAGCGACTTAGGATTTCGGGTGCAGGGTAAACGGCGAAGAAATGGACCTGGTTATCGCCAAACGCGCCAAAACCCGTGAAAACACAGGGATTCCTCGCGAAAACCGGCTTGTTCTGCAATAAATCAGGCCAGATCTGGCCCGGAGTCTTGCAAGTGCCTGATTCCTAAGGAGGTTCACTGGGCCAGAATTGGCCCGGTCGAGTCAATTCTGGCCCGCGCGACGGTGGGCGACTTTGGTCCGGCATGCCCTTTCACGCCGCCCTTTTACGCCGCCCTTTTACGCCGCCCTTTTTACGCCGCCCTTGCCTCCCGGCCGGCCATGCGGGTTTCGCATGGCCTCGATCAAAACCGGCATGTCCGCCGCGCCGCTTTCGTCCCTACCATAGGCCTGCTATCCCGACGCCGGCAGCTTGGCGCCATATGAACAGCCACCACGAAAAGACAGGGGCAACGATGAATCAAACCGTCCAGGCGACGCTGCCGGCAGGCACGCTGACCGGTGAGCAGGAACGCGGCGGCGTGTGCCGCTTCAGCGCCATTCCCTATGCGCGGCCGCCGGTGGGCAAGCTGCGTTTTGCGCCACCTGAAGCCGCGACCTGGCAAGGGGAACTGGACGCCACACGGCCCGGCCCCGTGGCGCCGCAACTGCCGTCGCGCCTGCGCGATGCCATGGGCGACTTCAACGCGCCGCAATCCGAAGACTGTTTGCATCTGACGGTATGGACGCCGGCCGCGGACGGCGCGCGTCGGCCAGTCGTCGTGTGGCTGCATGGCGGCGCCTGGCAAAGCGGCGGCGGCGCGCTGGACTGGTATGACGGGTCCGCCCTGGCTGCGCGTGGCGACCTGGTGGTGGTGGCCGTCAACTACCGGCTGGCCGCGCTGGGCTGGCTGTACGTGCCGGGTCAGACCGCGAACGTGGGCCTGTTGGACCAAGAGGCCGCCATCGATTGGGTGTTTGACAACATCAAGGGCCTGGGCGGCGACCCCGAACGCGTCACGGTGATGGGACAGTCGGCCGGCGCGTCGTCGATCTGCGCAATGCTGGCGCGCAAGCCGCGCTTCTCGCGCGCTATCTTGCAAAGCGCCGCGCTGGGCCGGGGGTTTCGGTCGGCGGCACAGGCGCAGGCGTTAGGCCAGGCCTTTCTGGAAGCGGCCGGTGTAGCGTCGCTGGACGCCGCGCGCGCGCTTCCCGTTTCCGCTTTGCTGGCCGCGCAGCAATCGCCTGCGGTCGCAGAGGTGTTGCGGGCCGAAGGCAGCAGCCGCAGCCAGTTCTGCCCGGTATTGGACGGGCACGTGCTGCCCGAGGACATCGCGCCAGCGCTACAGCGGGCCGTGTCCCGCGCCGACGTGCTGGTGGCGTACACGCGCAATGAAATGGCGGCCTTTCCCGGGTACGTGGCGAATGCAACAAAGGCCGAAGGGCAGGCGGCGACGGATGACCACGCCTGCGCCCAACTCGACCCCGGCCACCTCGACCACGTCAAGCCTGGCCACGTCGACCACATCGGCCACGCTGACCACGTCGTCGCCGCCTTTGACGACCCCATCGGCGATCAAGTGTTCGGCGCACCGTCACGCGCGTGGGCGCGGGCGGCGGCCACGCAGGGCCGTCAAGCCTGGCTGGCGCGTTTCGACGTTGCTCCGACCGCGCGCTTCATGGCGTGCCACAGCATTGAACTGCCCTTCGTGTTCGACACGGTATCCGCGTTCGGCGACGCGCCGATGCTGGCCGGATTGGACGCGGCCCACGCCCAGCGCCTGACCGCGCAGACGCAGCAGGCTTGGATCGCGTTCATACGCGGCGACGCACCCGATTGGCCGATGGCGCCGCACCTGCACGTCTTTGCCTGACCGCTGACTTGGGGCGGCGGATGTCACCTGCCGAATGTCACCTGCCGAATGTCACCTGCCGAATGTCACCTGCCGGATGTGACATGCCAGACGCCACGTGCCAGATGTCACTGCCGGAGGGTACATGCCAAATGTCACACGCCGGATGGCACATGCCGGACGCCACATGCCTGACGCCAAAGCCTGACCTTTGACGCCGAACATTCTGTACACACCTACAACACAAGGGGAATTCCATGATTAAGAACATTGCGCCGATGCGCACGTTGGCACTGATGCTAATGCTCACGTTGCTGACGCCGCTGGCCGCGCAAGCCGCCTATCCCGACAAGCCGGTCAAGATCATCGTGTCCAACCCGCCCGGCGGCCCGGTGGACGTGATGCTGCGCGTGCTGGCCAGCAAGCTGGGCGCGGCGTGGGGCCAGCCCGTCGTCGTCGAAAACCGCCCCGGCGCGTCCGGCATCATCAGCACCGGCGCGCTGATCAAGTCCGCGCCCGACGGCTATACGCTGGGCATGGTGGTGGCGTCGTCCGTCACCATCGTGCCCTTCGCGGTCGACAGCCTGCCCTTTGACACGCAAAAAGACCTGCAACCAATTTCGCTGGTGGCGCGCACGCCATTCATCTTCATCGTGCCCAAGGACAGTCCGCTTAAGACCTGGGACGACTTCGTGCGCGAAAGCAAGACGCGCAGCCTTAGCGTGGGCTCGTTTTCCATCGGCACCGCGTTTCATCTGGTCTGGGAACAAACCGCGCGACGCGCCGGCATCCGCGCCTTGTACGTGCCGTCGTCCTCGTCGGGCAAAACGCAGAACGATCTGATAGGTGGTCAATTGGACGTGGGCCTGGACGCGCCGTCCAGCTCCAAGGGCCTGATCGACAGCGGCCGCTTGCGCGCGTTGGCGATCACCAGTCCGGAACGCTTTGGCGGCCTGCCCGATACGCCCACGTTGAAGGAGTCGGGCTTGAAAGACTACGCCCCGCAACCCTGGATCGGCTTGATGGCGCCCGCCGGTGTGCCGCAAGACCGTGTGGCGCTGATTCAGAAATCGGTGGCGGACATTCTGAAAGAACCGGCGATGCGCGCGCAGATGGAAACGCTGGGCATGATCCCAATCGGCAGCACGCCGGAAGAACTGGCGGCCACGATCAAGGCGGACCGAGCGGACATGGAGCCGCTGATCAAGGAGCTGGGCATCAAGTTGCAGTAGACACGTCAAGGCAGAAACCCCACGGAGAAAATTTCACCTTTCGGAATCAAACCAGCCGGAATTTAAGCATCCGTAACAAACACGCCGGCGGTGTGGCGCTTGGGTAAGATCCTTGTCCAATAACAGGTTAACAACCACGAGGAGAACACCCATGCAGTCTCGCAACATGCGATTCCGGCTGGCGCCGCTGGCCCTGGCCGCCCATCTGCTGATCAGCGGCCCGGCAGCCGCGCAAAGCGCCCCCGGCACGCAGGGGCCGCTTGCGCCCGCCCCCAACGCCGCGCTGTCCGAACAAATCGACACGCGCGCCCGCGCCATCGAAGACAAGCTCATCGCGTGGCGGCGCGACATTCATCAGCACCCCGAACTGGGCAATCAGGAAACGCGCACGTCCAAGCTGGTGGCGGACCACCTGCGCGCGCTAGGCATGGACGTGAAGACGGGCGTGGCGGGCACGGGCGTTGTCGCGGTGCTCAAGGGTGGCAAGCCGGGCCCCGTGGTCGCGCTGCGCGCCGACATGGACGCGTTGCCCGTCAAGGAACAAGTTGACGTGCCGTTTGCATCAAAGGCCAAGGGCACGTACCTGGGCAAGGAAGTGGATGTGATGCACGCCTGCGGCCACGACACCCACACCGCCATCCTGATGGCCACGGCCGAAGTGCTGGCCGGCATGAAAGACCAGTTGCCCGGCAGCGTGAAATTCATCTTCCAGCCCGCCGAGGAAAGCCCCGCCGACTTCGAGCCCGACGGCAAGAAGATCTGGGGCGCCAAGATGATGGTGCAGGAAGGCGTGCTGGAAAATCCCAAGGAGGACGCCATCTTCGGCTTGCACGTGTCCAGCGCGTATCCGGCCGGCTGGTTGTCGTGGCGCAGCGGTCCGGCCATGGCCGCCGCCGATCAGTTCTGGATCGACGTCACCGGCAAGCAGACGCATGGCGCGCGCCCGTGGTCGGGCATCGACCCTATCGTCGTCAGCTCGCAGATCATTCTGGGTTTGCAGACCATTCCCAGCCGCCAGATCAACAGCATGCTGGAGCCGGCCGTCATCACGGTGGGCGCCATCCACGGCGGCAACCGCATGAACATCGTGCCGGATAGCGTGGCCATGACGGGCACGATCCGCACTTACGACGAGGGCATGAAGAAGGACATTCACCAGCGCATCGCGCGCACCGCCGACATGATTGCCCAAAGCGCGGGCGCCAAGGCCGATGTGCGCGTGGTGGAACTCTACAACGCCACCGTCAACAACCCGGCGTTGACCGAGAAGATGGGCCCGACCTTGCGGCGCGTGGCAGGCGAAGGCAACTATGGCTTGCAGCCCAAGTCCACCGCGTCCGAGGACTTCTCGTTCTATCAAGAGAAGGTGCCGGGCATGTTCTTCTACCTGGGTGTCACCCCCAAGGGCACCGACGTGGACAAGGCCGCGCCGAACCATTCGCCGCGCTTTTACGTGGATGAATCCGGCCTGATCAACGGGGTGCGCGCGTTGTCGAACCTGACGGTGGACTACATGGCGCGCGCGCAACAACAGTCGGGCGGCTGAGCCGGTAGCCTGCGGTCGCTACGCATTGACGCCCGCCCGGGCGCTGGATAAAGTGGCTGGCAATCTTGCGCCATCGGCATCGATGGCGTTCTTTTTTCTTAGCCCGGCTTGCGGTCCGCCGCGGCCCTACCTTCCGGATTCACCATGAACAGCTACCGCGTCGGCATCGCCGGCTTCGGCGCCATCGGCCAGGCCGTGGCGCAATCCCTGGACGCCGGGCTGCCCGGCCTGGCGCTGGCCGCCGTTGCTGTGCGCGACCCCAAGGCCGCGCCCGACTTCGCCTGGACCCAGGCGGCCCCCAAATTCACCACGCTGGACGCCCTGCACGAACATTGCGACGTCGTTGTTGAATGCGCACCCGCCGCCGTGTTTCGCAGCATTGCCGAACCTGTGCTGCGCGCCGGCAAGAAGCTGGTGGTGCTCAGTTCCGGCGCCTTGCTGGCCAATGAAGACCTGATCGAAGTGGCGCGCCAGCATCACGGGCAGATCCTGGTGCCGTCCGGCGCCATCCTGGGGCTGGATGCGATCACGGCCGCCGCCGAAGGCGTCATCCATTCGGTCACGATGATCACCCGCAAGCCCCCGCGCGGGCTGTTGGGCGCGCCCTACCTGACGGACAACAACATCAGCCTTGACGACGTCACGGAACCCCGCCTGATTTTCCGAGGCTCGCCGCGCGATGCCGCCACGGGTTTTCCCGCCAACCTGAATGTGGCGGTCAGTGTGTCGCTGGCCGGCATCGGGCCGGATCGCACCACGCTGGAAATCTGGGCCGACCCGTCGCTGGAACGTAACGTGCACCGCGTGGAAGTCGTGTCCGATTCGGCAAATTTCTCGATGGAAATACAGAACATCCCTTCCGCCAATCCCAAGACCGGCCGCATCACCGCGCAAAGCGTCGTTGCCGCGTTGCGCAAGCTGACCGGCCCGCTGCGCGTGGGCACTTAAGCATCACGCCGCCTCGCGCAGCGCCGCCGCCTGCGGCGGGCCATACGGGTCCATCGGTCCGATCGGCCCCATCGTCCAGCCGCCCGCGCCGTCCAGTTGCAGCCGGTGCGTGTGGAACGGGTCCAGCGTGCTGCGATGGCCCACGCTGACCAGCATGCAATCGGGCAAGGCGCTGCGCAGCAGGCTGTATAGCGAATGTTCCAGGCCTTCGTCGGTAGCGGATGTTGCTTCGTCCAGGAACACGATCGCCGGTCGGTTGAACAGCACGCGGGCAAAGGCCACGCGCTGCTGCTCGCCAATCGACAAGATGCGCGACCAATCCGCGGCCTCGTCCAGGCGTTGGCTCAAGTGGCCCAGGTTGACCTGATGCAACGCCTGCGCCAGGCGCGCATCGTCTTGCGGCTGTGCGTGTCCGGGATACGCCACGGCACTGCGCAGGTCGCCCAGCGGCAGATACGGCCGCTGCGACAGGAACAACGCCAGCGCTCCTTCCGGCCGCCGCACCCGGCCCTGTGCATACGGCCACAAGCCCGCCAGCGCACGCAGCAACGTCGTCTTGCCGCTGCCCGACGGCCCCTTGATCAGCAGGGTCTGGCCCGGCCGCAGGCGCAGCGTCAACTCGCGCAGCAAGGTGCTGCCGTCAGGCCGCCTGACCGTGACGCCGTCAATGTCCAGGCCGTTGCGCAAGGGTTCGGTATGCACCGTCGGCAACGCGCGCGCCGCTTCGTTGGCATCCAGGAAACCGTTCAGACGGTCCAGCGTGGCGCGGTACTGCGCAAAGGTGTCGTACGACGTGCGAAAGAATGACAGCGCATCCTGCACCTGCCCGAACGCCTGCGACGTTTGAATCACGTCACCCAGCTTGATGGCGCCACTGAAGAAGCGTGGGGCCTGCAAGATGAACGGGAACACCACGGCCACCTGGCTGACCGACAAGTTGAAACCGTCGAACTTCAAGCCCCGGTACACGCGTGCCCACAGGTTGACGATGTAGGCGGAAAACCGCTGCAACAGGTTCCGGCTTTCTACGGCTTCGCCTTGATAGAACGCGACGTTTTCGGCGTTCTCGCGCAGCCGCACCAGCGCATAGCGGAAATTGGCCGTCAATCGTTCAGACAGAAAATTCAGGCGGATCAGCGGTCGGCCGATCTTGAAGGCAAACCAGGTCGCGACGATTACGTACAGGAACACGACGAAGACCATCGCGCGGGGAATTTCGACACCTGCCACGGTCAGCGGCCCGGACAGCCCCCACAGGATGCCCGTGAACGCCACCAGCGACACCATCGCGCTTAACGCGCCGATGGCCAACGTGCGCGAGCCCGTCACGAACATGGCGATGTCTTGCTCGATACGCTGATCGGGGTTGTCGACCGGTTCTTCAACAAAGTGGCCTCGGTAGTACGCGCCCGCGCCCAACCAGTCGTGCGTCAGGCGGTCGTTCAGCCAGACGCGCCAATGAATGTCGAAGGCCTGGCCGGCGTAGCTGTCCGCCAGCGAGCGCACCACATGCACACAGGCCAATACCGAAAAGATGCCCAGGAAGCGCCAGAACGCGCTTTGGTCCAGCGCTTGCAACGCGCTGTAGAAGCCGTTGTACCAAAACGAAAACAGCACCGTCATGCGCACGGCGGCCATCGCCAACAGCAGCAACAACGCCAGCATCAGCAGCGGCCGCCAACTGCGCCGGGGCGTCAGATACGGCCACGCCAGGCGCCAAAATTTTTGCCCCCAATCCGTCGTGCGTGCCAGCACGACAGCCACGGCCACCAGCACGACGGCCGTGATGCCAAACGCTTGCGCCAGCCAGATGGCGCTTTCCATCAACTGCTGCTGCCAGTTCAGATCCATTGGCGCACCCCATTCGAAACCGTTTCTGGTTAGACGGGAGGCGTGCGCCGGGTTCCACGAAAACTGCCGCTTTAAGCGTCGCTTAAGCGTTCTGGCGGGGCAACTGAAGGCGCATTGAAAGATGGGCGGAAATCAGCCTCTGCCCAGGTCCAGATTGGCGAAGACGTCGGCCAGCGTGGGCACGGATCGGGCGGGCCAGATGGCGCTCAGGTCGAAACTGGGCAGCGCCTGTCCATCGCGCACTTCGCAAAAACGGACGCCGCCAAAATTCATCGTACGGATCCAGCTGGGCAACAGCGCCACGCCGCAACCGCCGGCCACGCACGACAACACGGTCAGCGTGCGGTTGGCCTCTTGCGCGACCTGCACCGCATGGCCGCCCTTGCGCATCGCGTCCATGATGCCGGCATAGAACGCCGGCAATTGCGCTTGCGGATACATCACCAGGCCGGCTTGTGCAATTTGCGCCATCGTTACCGTGCCATCGTCCGCCACATCGAACTCGTCCGGCACCGCCGCCACCAGCCGGTCGCGCAGCAGCTGACGTTCGCGCATGCGTCCGCCCACTGCGACAGGCGTGTGCATCAGGCCGATATCGATTTCGCCGGTTTGCAGCGCATCCGCCTGTTCGGCGTTGCTCATCTCGCGCAGGATCACCCGCACGCCCGGCGCCTGCCGACGCATTTCGCGTAACGCGCGCGGCAGCGTGTCGAACAGCGCGGACGACACAAGCCCCACGGTCAACTGCCCCGCGCTGCCGCGCCCGATCTCGCGCGCGCGATGGGCCGCCGCGTCGATGCGGGCCACGCTGATGCGCACGTCTTCCAGGATGGCCAGCGCGGCGGGCGTGGGCGCGGCGCCTTGGCGCGAGCGGTCGAAGAGACGCACGCCCAGGTCCTTTTCCATGCGGCCCAGGGCCTGGCTCAGCGCGGGTTGTGCGATGCCCAGCCATTCCGACGCGCGGCTGACGCTGCCATGGTCCACCACCGCCAGAAAATACCGCAAATGCCGGGTTTCCATATTGTTCCGATATATAAAAAGCGGTTTTAGCCAATAGAAAACTATACCCGCGCTGCCTAGAATCCGCCTCATAGAACAGCGCGCGGCCACGCCGGCGCATAAGACAGGAGACCGCGTTGCCCCCGCCCCCCCTTGGCGTTGCCGTCGACACCCATGCCCATGTTTTCCGGCAAGGCCTGGCGCTGGCGGACACCCGCCGCCATACCCCCGATTACGACGCCACGCTGGAGCAGTACCTGGCGTTGCTGGACGCCTATGGAATGAGCCACGGCGTACTGGTGCAGCCCAGCTTCCTGGGCACCGACAACAGCCACCTGGTGCAAGCGTTGCGCGCGGCCCCGCAGCGCCTGCGCGGTGTGGCCGTCGTGTCCCCTGAAGCCAGCGACGCGCAGTTGCAGGCGTTGGCCAACGCCGGTGTCGTGGGCATACGGCTGAACCTGATCGGCCTGCCCACGCCCGAGCTGCAAACCCCACACTGGCAGGCTTTGCTGGCGCGCGTAAACGGGCTGGGCTGGCATATTGAGGTGCACGTGCAAGCGGGCCGGCTCGGCGACGTGTTGCCCGCGTTGCTGGCAGCGGGCTGCCGCGTGGTTGTCGATCACTTCGGTCGGCCTGACCCGGCGCTGGGCGTGTCGGACCCGGGCTTTGCCTACCTGCTGCAACAGGCCGAAAGCGGGCAGGTATGGGTGAAGCTGTCGGCGCCCTACCGCAATTGGCCGGTAGCGGACAGTGCCGACCGCGCCGATGCCAACGCGCCCACCGCCCCGTCCGCGCTCACCGGCCTCGCCCTTCGCCCGGGCATCCCCGATTACGGCGTTGCCGGCCGTCAGGCTGCCCAGCTGCTGCTGGCCGCCTATACGGCCAAGCGGTTGCTGTGGGGTAGCGACTGGCCCCACACCGAACACCGCCACCTGGCGTCCTACCCCGCTGCGACGCAGTGGCTGGACGCGTGGATCGACGACGCCACGCAGCGACGCATCGTGCTGGCGGACACGCCGATGCAGCTATTCAAGATCCAAGACCGGACCCAAAGCCAGACCCAGGGCCAGACCCAAGGCCAGTCCCAAGGCGAAACCCAAAACCAAAACCAGATCCACCTCCCAGGAGACAAATCATGACCCCCTTCATCAAACGTCTGGCGCGTAACAGCGCGATGCTGGCCGCCGCCGGCCTGCTGGCGGGTGCGGGCGCTACCGCGTCCGCCGCCTACCCCGAACGCGCCGTCACGCTGGTCGTGACATACCCGCCGGGCGGCACGGTAGACGTGGTGGCGCGCCTGATCGGCCCCAAGCTGGCCGCCGAACTTGGCCAGCCCGTGGTCATCGAAAACCGCGGCGGCGCGGGCGGCATGATCGGCGGCGCGGTTGTCGCCAAGGCGCAGCCCGACGGCTACACGCTGATGCTGGACGCGTCCAACCACGCGCAGAATCCCGCGCTGCATTCCAAGATGCAGTTCGATACGCTGAGCGCTTTCGCGCCCGTGTCGCTGCTGTTGCGCGTGCCCAACGTGCTGGTCGTCACGCCGTCGTACGAAGTGAAGTCGGTGGCCGACCTGATCAGGCTGGGCCAGCCCGGACAGAAAGAGCAGGTGTACTTCGCGTCGGCAGGCCCGGGGTCGGCCCAGCACCTGGCCGGGGAATTGTTCAACCTGCTGGCCAAGACGCATTTGCAGCACGTGGCCTACAAGGGCGGCGGCCCGGCCATGATCGACGTCATGTCGGGCCAGGTGCCCGTCATGTTCGCCAGCATGGGCTCGGCCTGGCAACACGTGAAGAACGGCAAGCTGCGCGCGGTGGCGGTCGGCGGGCTGGAACGGTCCAAGACGGCGCCCGACTTGCCCACCATCGCGGAATCCGGCGTGCCGGGCTACGAGACGTACGAATGGAACGCCGTGTTCGCCCCCGCCGGCACGCCGCCGGCCATTGTGGACAAGGTGTCGCAAGCGCTGGCCAAGGTGCTGCGCGATCCGGCCATCGCCGAGCAGCTTGCGGGTATCGGCGCGGAGCCCATCGGTTCGACGCCGGCCGAATTGGACACGTTCCGCCGCGCCGAAATTGCCAAATGGCAGCGCGTGGTGAACGAAGCCAATCTGAAACTGGATTAAAAGCGGGGCGGGCCAGCGGCCCCGCTACACCGCTGCACCGCTACATCGCAACGCAGCAACATAGCAACCCAGCAACATAGCAACCCAGCAACACAGCACTGCAACCCAGCACCGCTACACCGCAGCACCCCAGCGCCCCAAAGGGCGCTTTTTTTGTGCCTGCATCCCGGCGCTATGATTGCGGCTTGGCTAGAACCCACGCAAAGAGCAGCAACATGGACAAGATTCGACTCGACAAATGGCTATGGGCCGCGCGCTTTTACAAGACGCGCAGCCTGGCCGTGCAAGAGATCGGCAAGGGTCGCGTCTTCGTGAACGACCAGGCCGCCAAACCGTCGCGCGAGGTCGCGCCCGGCGACCGCATCACCATCCGCAAGGAAGACCCGGCGCTACAGGTGAAGGTGGTTGCGGTCAGCGGCGTGCGCGGCCCCGCGCCGGTGGCACGCCTGCTGTATGAGGAAACGCCGGACAGCATCGCCGCCCGCGAACGCGCGGCGGAAATGCGGCGGCTGGCGCCAGAGCCCGCGCTGGGCATCGAAACCGGCCGGCCCACCAAGCGTGACCGCCGCCTGATCGACCTGATGCGGGGCAAGTGATGAAGCGCGCAACCACCGGCGGGCTGGTCTATTCCACCGAAAGCGGCCGCATGTGCCCGCAATGCCGCCAGCCACTGGCGCAATGCCAATGCCAGGCGGCGGCGCGCGGCGCACACGCGGGCGCCGGCGTTGCCCGCGTGTCACGCGAGACCAAGGGCCGGGGTGGCAAAAGCGTGACCGTGGTGCGGGGCCTGGCGCTGGACCCGATGGCGCTGGCCGTGCTGGGCAAGCAATTGCGCACGGCCTGCGGGTCGGGCGGCACGGTCAAGGACGGGGTGATCGAAGTGCAGGGCGACCACTGCGCGCGCATCATCGAAGTGCTGACTACCAGCGGCCATCGCGCCAAGCGCGCCGGCGGCTGAATCAACGAGACAACCATGAACGATCTGGCAGTAAGCGGCGTGACCAGCTGGCACGCCCATGTGTACTTCGACGCGGCCAGCCGCGATGCCGCGTTTGCGTTACGCGAACGCGTGGTGGTGCACTTCGACGGCAAGATGGAAATGGGGCGCTTCCATGAGCGCCCCGTCGGCCCGCACCCGCAATGGAGCTATCAGATTGCCTTCGGCCCCACGCACTTGGCCGAGATCGCCACGTGGTTGACGTTGAACCACGGCGCGCTGGACGTATTCATGCATCCGAACACGGGCGATTCGCTGCGCGACCACCGCGATTGCGCGGTGTGGATCGGGCATAGCCACACGTTGAACCTGGCCGCGCTGGGCGGCTAAGCGCTTACAGCGCGCGGCCCACGATCAAGGGGTCCAGCGCCAGGCCGGGTTCGGCGCTTTTGCCTTCGTACGGCAGGCGGCTCAAGACATAGCGCATGGCGTTCAGCCGCGCGCGCTTCTTGCAGTCCGACTTGACCACGATCCACGGCGCGTCCGCGGTATCGGTATGCGCGAACATCGCCTCTTTGGCGCGCGTGTAATCGTCCCATTTGTCCAGCGACGCCAGGTCCACGGGGCTTAATTTCCACTGCTTCAGCGGGTGCACCTTGCGTTGCAGGAAGCGGCGGCGCTGTTCTTCCTGGCTGACCGAAAACCAGAACTTCACCAGGTGGATGCCGCTGGACACCAGGTGCCGTTCAAAGTCGGGCACCTGACGCAGAAAGTCCAAATATTCCTGCTGCGTGCAAAAGCCCATCACGCGCTCAACACCCGCGCGGTTGTACCAGGACCGATCGAACATCACGATCTCGCCGGCGGTGGGCAGATGCTGCACGTAGCGCTGGAAATACCACTGGCCTTTTTCCGTGTCCGACGGCTTTTCCAGGGCCACCACGCGCGCGCCGCGCGGGTTCAAATGTTCCATCATGCGTTTGATGGTGCCGCCCTTGCCCGCCGCGTCGCGGCCTTCAAAGAGGATCACCACGCGCTGGCCCGTCGCTTTTACCCAGGCTTGCAGCTTCAACAGTTCGACCTGCAATTGGTATTTCTGCTTTTCGTAGTTGCGGCGCAGCATGCGGTTGCGATACGGATAGATGCCGTCCCGCCAGTCCGTCGCCAGCTCTTCGTCGGGGTTGCGGCGCACGGCCGGGGCCTGCGCGTTTGCCTCCAGCAAGGCGCGATGCACGGCGCGTGCGTCATCGGGCGACAGTTCTTCAATAACGGACCGCAGCGCCTCGTGGGCTTGCGCCTGTGGCACCACGTTGTAGCGCCGCGCAATGTCAGCCAGCACCGACACCGCTTCCTGGCGAGCAGCGTCTTCACGCGCCACGACTTTCTTGCGCGCCAGCAGAGTGTGCTCGGAAGGCTGCTTGATGGCGGGGCGGGAAGCCGTCTCGGAGGTCGCTTTGGAGGTCGCTTTGGAGGTCGCTTTGGAAGTTGCTTTGGAACGCGCCTTGGAAGCCGTCTTCGTCGCCGGGCCGGCCCCCGCCGCCTTGGCGATTGCGGCGCTTCGCTTGGCGCCGGGCGACGCGGTGCCGCGCTTGCGCGGTGTCACGGCAACGTCTTGCTTGGAGGCTGCTTGCGGTGTCTTGTCTGTCATCGATCCTGTCCTGGCTGCGCTGGTCGTCTGCCCCACGCCGGTGTCGCCCCGTTACGGGACGCCCCAAGAGGCAAGGCGCCACCCTACCCGCTTGTAGACCGCATGGGATTGACGAGAATCAAACGTTGTAACATTTATTACATGAGTGTGCGCCCGCTACACTCCCGTAAACGTCCCTGGCACGGCCAGCCCGCGCGCGCCCGAGTTTCTTCTCCGATTCCCTTCCCCAGATTTCCTTCCCCGATTTCCTTCCCCGATTTCCTTCCCCGATTCCCATCCCCTATCCCATGTGGTCACGCATCAAGCGCTTTCTGTCCGGTCCGCCCCCCGTGGAAGACCCATTCCGGCAGTCGGTCAGCTTTGACGACACCGGCTTCACCCGGCACTGCGAACTGGCGCGCGCGATAGGCCTGCAAGAGCACTGGGCCTGGGCGGACGTGCACGAATTCGGCTTCTCGTTTCGCCCCGCGATATACCCCGACCCCTGGTCCGGCGACTACATGGAAAGCCTTTGGTACCTATGGGTGCGCTGTGACGACGGCGACATGATGCGGGTGATTCTGGACGAGCGCCTGCTTGACGCCAGGAACTTGCCGCCCGCACTGCTCCGCAACCTGCCGGGGCTGGACATGGGCGTGCTGCAAGAGGGGCTGGCCACCGCGGCGCGCGGCCCCCGCCACTTTGAAGGCGAAGGCGAATGGGCGGCGTGGCGGCGCGATGCCGCCGCGTCATAACGCCCGGCGGGCGAGTCCGGCACGGCACTTGCGGTAGACCGGCGCTGGACCGGCCGTAGACCCGCCGTAGAGCGGCCGCGGACCGGCCGTTGACCCTCGCCAGACCGTTACCGCTACCGGCGCGCGTTGACGCGTGCTGGCCCGCTCACTACATTCATGCCCTATGACCCCAATCTTGGTGCGCCATGACTCCGCAGGAAGACACCCTTACGCTTTTCAGGCGCTTGCGCGTGCGTCGTGACAGCCGGCGCTTGCTAACGGGGGCCGCGCTGATTCTGCTGGCGCTGGGCTTGGCCGTGGGTTGGAACCGGATGGGCGAACGCGCGGAAGAAAAAGTCGCCACCGCTGAAATCCGCAAGGTGGCCGACACGCTTAACCAGATGGTGACGGGCGGCGACGGCGTGCCGGACAACCTGCCCTCCATCGACCCCACCCCCAAGGCGAAAGGCTTTTACGGCGAGCTGGAACGCGCGATCAAGACCGTGGCCAGCGAGCGCGTCGCGCAGCACAAGGCCTATCTGAATGAGCTGAAAGACATCGGCATGCCCCGGCTGCTGGACGCGCATCGGCTGGCGCTGGACACGGGGCTGGTGGAAAGCCGCATGATTCTTGAGCTTGCCGAACGGCTGGTGCCGAAATACCGCGATCAAAGCATGCAGGTGTTGAAAGACATGCCCGAGCTGATCCGGTCGCTGGCCATTCGGGAACCCGAAAAACAGAAAATGATGGCGACGCTGACCTCTACGCTGGCGCGCCGCAGCGACAGCCTGGGCAAGGTGTGGCTGCTGGAAACGCGCATCCTGCAAGAGTTTGGCCAGATGATCACGCTGCTGGACGACAACCGTCAGTATTGGTACGCGGATCACGACGAACTGATGTTTGAACGCGACGCTGACCTGAAGCGCTTTTACGCGCATATGGCGGCCATCAACACCATGGCGACCGAACAGGAAAAGCTGGGCAAGCAACAGTTGGCCAATTTGTTCTCGGCGCTGCCATAGCGGTGCCGTGGTGTTGCCGTGGTGTTGCCGTGGTGTTGCCTTGGTGTTGCCTTGGTGTTGCAGCGGTGCTGCCGTAGCGCCACCTGGCGCTGCCGGCGCGCAGCCGCCCGTCAGTGGCGGGAAGCTTGGCGCGGACGCTTGTTGTTGAAAGCGCTGGGGTCCGCCGGAAAATCCGGCCCATGAAACATCGACGCCGCATCCAGCGCGGCGCCAAGCAGCGCCCGGAGCCAGCTTCGGTGGCTGGGCTTGCGTGGCGACGCGTTGCCGTCTTCCCGGCCCGCGTCGGTCTGGACAGTGCGGGTTGTCATGATCGAATCGCCTTCGCGGTCTTGCGCGGATACGTCCGTGCAATGGAAAGCGTGCGCGGACAGGACAGACGATTCTAGGCAGCCGGCAGCCGTGCGCCAACGACGACTTGGTTGAATCCTTATTACAAGCCGGGGTCGATATTGCGCGCCACCGTCAGAACGGCTTCACCAGCACCAGCGTCACGATGACGCCGCAGGCAATGACGGTGAACGGCGCGTAGAAGTCCACCATCGGCGGGCGCTTGAGCGTACCGTTGGCCATGCGACGCAACGACGCGCTCTGGATGCCAAGCAGCGCCGACAGCGCCAAGGCGAAACCTGCCTTGACCCAGAGCCAGTTCATGGCGAACCAGCCGAATGTCATCGCCAGATGCAGGCCGATCAGCCACGACACGACCATCGCGGGCGTGGTCACCCACAAGGTCCAACGACGCAGCGCGCCAAGCATCTTGCGTTCCTTGGGCGCTTCATCGCCCTCTTGCGGCGCTGACGACAGCAGGAACAGCGAAACAAATAGCGAGCCCCCCAGCCAGGCCACCACGGCGGCCACGTGGGCCATTTTCAGCAGTTGATAAGTCATGGCCGGCATTATCGCCGGATGCAGCGGCGGGCAGTAGTCGGCCGCGGCGGCATGTCGGTCGCGGCGGATGACAGGCCAGATGACATGCCGGAGAGCGCGCCGGCGTGCAGCCGGGTCCGGCGTGCGCGTCAGGGCTCAGTTGCCGGTGGAGGACACGGACGCTGCGGGGCCGGCAGCGGCGCCGCCGAC
>NZ_JBLVOL010000128.1:0-23274 GCF_053543755.1 Achromobacter semiaridum
GCGCCGCGTCGCGATTGCACCAGCCCGCGCGCCACCAGGCGGTCATAGGCTTCAACCACCGTGAAGCGACTGACGCCCGACTGTTCGGCCATTTTGCGGATGGAAGGCAAGCGGGTGCCCGGACGCAGGCCCTGTTCGTCGATGCGGCGGGCCAGGCCATCGGCCAACTGCGTGACCAACGAGGCGTCGGCCTGCCGCACGGGCATCCAAGGCAGGGAAGAGGCAGGAGGGGGAGGCGGAGCAACTGTCATGGGAATTCGACCAGGCCAGTGATTAAAGTGACATGCAGAAGTGTACCGGTACTGTACCGATAACTATGCGTAGAGTGACAGCAATACGAACGGCCCGCAACCACCCTGCCGTTCCATTCAGAATTTCTTGGCAAACCATCATGTCTCGATCCGCGCTTTACCCTTCGGCCCAGACGGCGCCCGCCGCGACTCCCCCTGTCTGGGAGGGCTATGGCTACGGGTTCCTGGGTGTACTGGTCTTTTCGTTGACGCTGCCCATGACCCGCCTGGCCGTCGCGGAACTCGCGCCGCTGCTCGTAGGCCTGGGGCGTGCGTTGGTGGCGGCCGTACCGGCAGTGGCCCTGCTGTGGATCACGCGCAGTCGGCGGCCAACCCGGCAGGAATGGCCGGGCGTCATCCTGGCGGCGTTGGGCATTGTGGTGGGGTGGCCGCTGGCTTCGTCACTGGCAATGCAGACCGTGCCGTCCGCGCAGGGCGCGGTGTTCAATGGTTTGCTGCCCCTGTCGACCGCCGCGTTTGCCGCGCTGCGCAGCGGAGAGCGGCCGTCGGCGGCCTTTTGGGCGTGGGCCACGGCCGGCGCCGCGTTGGTCACGGTGTATGCGCTGCGCCAGGGCAACGGCACGTTGACGACTGGCTACCTTTGGCTGTTGGTTGCCGTGGTGCTGGGCGGCATGGGTTACGCCGAAGGCGGCCGCGCGGCGCGCACGTTGGGCGGATCGCGCACCATCTGCTGGGCGTTGGCAATCAGCGCGCCTGTGGTGGTGGCGCCCGTCGGATGGATGGCGGCGCAGGCCCACTGGCCCAGCGCGGCCGTGGTGTCCGCTTGCGCGTATCTGGCGTTCGGATCTATGTTTTTAGGGTTCTTCGCGTGGTATCGCGGCCTGGCCGTGGGCGGCATCGCCCGCGTGGGGCAAGTTCAGTTGTTGCAACCGTTCCTGACCGTCGTGGCGGCCGCATTGTTGTTTGGTGAATCCGTAGAGGCGTCGACATTCGTGTTCGCCGCTACCGTGATCGCCGTTATCGCCGGCGGACGCCGCGCCATCGTAAGGACCAAAAAATGAATCTGTTCCCGACCAACTGGGCCGACGTGCCCCTGGCTTCTGCATCGCTGCTGGGGCCGCTGGCGCTGTTCGCGCTGGTCAGCTCCATTACGCCGGGCCCCAACAACGTGATGCTGGCTTCGTCCGGACTGAACTTTGGATTTCGCCGCAGCCTGCCGCACCTGCTGGGAGTGAACCAGGGGTTCACCTTGATGATTTTCCTGGTGGGCGTGGGCCTGGGATCGGTGTTCCAGCAGGTGCCCGCGCTGTACACGGTGCTGAAATATGCCGGCGCGGCCTATCTGCTGTACCTGGCCTGGAAGATCGCCAATTCCGGCGACATGGAAGATGGCGAAGCCCGCGGCAAACCTTTCACGTTCCTGCAAGCCGCCGCCTTCCAATGGGTCAACCCAAAGGCGTGGGTGATGGCAGTGGGCGTCGTAGCCACCTACACGCCACAAAACGGCTTCTTTGCCAACCTGATCATCGCCACCGTGGTGTGCGGCGTGGTCAACCTGCCCAGCATCGGCGTGTGGGTAACCTTCGGCACGGCGCTGCGTCGCGTGCTGCACAAGCCCTGGGCCGTGCGCGCGTTCAACGTCGGCATGGCGCTGCTGCTGGTGGCTTCCCTGTATCCGGTGGCGCTGGATTTGATGCATTGAGCCGTGGCCGCGCAGACAGCAGGCGCGGCCAGGGATGGCGGCCGGCAGCCCCGGGCACCTTCTCATTGACGGGCGCGCCACGTCCGGGAGTATGCTGACGGCGGAACCCAGCCGGCCCGACAGGGTCATATCGTCCATGCCCGCCCTGCCTCGTTTTTCCCCCCGCCGATTGTTCATTGCCGCCGTGCTGGCCGCCGCCAGCGTGGTCGGCTGCTCGCAGCTGGATTCCTGGCAACGCCAGACGATCTTTTCGCCGCAGTCCGAACCCCAGACCTGGTGGCGCGAACCCGCCGCCGGCACCAAGGTCTACGACCTGGCGCTGGCCAATGGCGACAAGATTCGCACCTGGTATTGGCAAAGCCCCAGCGCGGGCGCGCCTACTGTGCTGTATCTGCACGGCGCGCGCTGGAACCTGAACGGCAGCGCGTTTCGCATCGACGGTTGGACCCGCATGGGCTATTCCGTGCTGGCCATCGACTATCGCGGCTTCGGCGCGTCCACCCCGCGTCTGCCGTCCGAAGAAAGCGCGCTGGAAGACGCCATGGCCGGCTTGAAAGAGCTGGCGCGGCTGCAACCCGACCCCGCTCGCCGCTTCGTCTACGGCCATAGCCTGGGCGGCGCCATCGCCATCGACCTGGCGGCGCGCCCCGAGCAACCTGACTTTGCGGGCCTGATCGTGGAATCCAGCTTCACCAGCATCGGCGCCATGTTGGGCACGTTGCGTTGGGGCAAGGTCCCGGGCGCCGGCCTGCTGGTCACGCAGCCCTTCGACTCCGTGCAGAAGCTGGCGCAGCTGCACACGCCGATGTTGTTCATGCACGGCACCGCCGACCGCGTTGTGCCGCACACCATGAGCGACGAACTCTTCGCCGCCGCGCGCAACGTGGCGCCCGAATTGAAGCGGCTGGTCAAGATCGAAGGGGCGTCGCACTCGGGCGCCTTCCGCAGCGGCCCGCAATACGACGCGGCCGTCAAAACCTTCATGCAGGATGCGTCGCGCGCCTATTCCCGTAAATCGGGCTGACGCGCGCCGGGAAAACCCGGTATGGGGAAACTCCCATATAAAAATATCTACTAAATATATTTAGCGGATATTAGACTTTCTCCTGTTCGCCGCTCCCCTTGAAGCGACGGCATCTTCAGGAGAAGCCAGTTGAGTAACGTGCGTTGGCAGGGCGTATATCCTGCCGTAACCAGTAAGTTCCACGCCGACGAATCACTGGATTTTGAAGCCATGCGCAAGCATTTCGGCTTCTTGATCGACAACGGAGTTCATGGTCTGGTCACCTGCGGCTCGCTGGGCGAAGCCAGCACCCTAACCCTGGAAGAAAAGCTGCAAGTCACGCGCTGCGCCGTCGAAGTCAGCGCCGGTCGCATCCCCGTGCTGGCCAACGTGTCCGAGACTAGCACCCGCGAAGCGTTGCGCTTTATCCAGGCGGCAGTCCAACTGGGCGTGGATGGCTTCATGCTGATGCCGTCGCTGATCTACGTCGCCGACGCGCGCGAAGCCATGCAAAGCATCCGCACCATGGCCGAAGCCGCGCAAAAGCCCTGCATGATCTACAACAACCCGGTTGCTTACCGCGTGGATCTGAAGCCCGAACACATGGTTGAGCTGGCCGATTGCCCCTGGCTGGTCGCCATCAAGGAAAGCAGTGACGACATCCGCCGCCTGACCGACCTGCGCAATGCGCTGGGCACGCGCTATCAGCTGTTCATCGGCGTGGACGACTTGTCGTTCGAGGCGCTGGCGTTGGGCGCCGACGGGCTGCTGGCGGGCTTGGTGACCGCATTCCCCCGCGAAACCGTTGCGCTGTATGACCTGATGAAAGCCGGCAAGTGGCAAGAAGCGTTGGCGCTGTACCAATGGTTCACGCCGCTTCTGCACCTGGACGTTTCCACCAAGCTGGTGCAGAACATCAAGCTGGCAGAAACGCTGGCCGGCGTTGGCAACGAGCATGTGCGCAAGCCGCGCCTGCCCCTGGTCGGCGCGGAACGCGAGCGCTGCACCGCCATCATCCAGGCCGCGATCTCCAAGCGCCCCAAAGCCTACCAGTCGACGTAAGCCGCCCCACCCGCCCGCAGCACCATCCCCGGAAGGCCGCGCGCCGCGGTGTTCCGGGGCCGCCTACACGCACGCCCATCGGACACCATGCAAAGCGACATCATCCTTCAGACCCGTGGCCTGACCAAGGAATTCCGCGGCTTCGTGGCGGTCAATAACGTCGATCTGAGCGTCCGGCGCGGCGCCATCCATGCACTGATCGGGCCCAACGGGGCGGGCAAGACCACGTTTTTCAACTTGCTGACCAAGTTCCACATCCCCACGCGCGGCGAAATCCTGTACGACGGCGTGGACATCACGGCAGAGCGCCCCGCCCAGACCGCGCGCCGGGGCATTGTTCGATCGTTCCAGATATCCGCCGTGTTCCCGCAGTTGTCGGTGCGCGAAAACGTGCGCGTCGCCTTGCAGCGCAAGCTGGGGGTGGACTACTGCTTCTGGCGGTCGGAACGCACGCTGGAAAGCCTGCACCACCGCGTCGAGGAACTGTTGGACCAGGTTGGCCTGCGCACCCATCTGGAGGTGCCCGCGGGCGACCTGCCCTATGGCCGCAAGCGCACCCTGGAAATCGCCACCACGCTGGCGCTTGAGCCCGAACTGCTGCTGCTGGACGAACCCACGCAGGGCATGGGCCACGAGGACGTGGACCGCATCAAGCACCTGATCAAGCAGGTATCGGCGGGGCGCACCATCCTGATGGTCGAACACAACATGAAGGTGGTGGCGGACATCTCCGACACCATCACCGTCTTGCAACGGGGCGAGATCCTGGCTGAAGGCCCGTACGCCACCGTCTCGATGAACCCGGCGGTGCGCGAAGCCTACATGGGAGCCGACGATGAATAACGCCCTGGCCGGCGGGTCCGGCAACCTGCTTGAAATCCGTAACCTGCACGCCTGGTATGGCGAATCGCACATCCTGCATGGCATCGACCTGGACGTGAAGCCCGGCGAATGCGTGACGCTGCTGGGCCGCAACGGCGCGGGCCGTAGCTCGACGCTGAAAGCCATCCTTGGCCTGGTGGGCCGCCGCAGCGGCTCGATCAAGGTGCAGGGCCAGGAAACGGTGGGCATGCCCACTCACAAGATCGCGCGCCGGGGCATCGGTTATTGCCCTGAAGAGCGCGGCATCTACGCGTCACTGAGCGCGGAGGAAAACCTCATGCTGCTGCCCTCGGTCGGGCCGGGCGGCATGTCGGTGGAAGAGATCTACACGATGTTCCCCAACCTGAAAGAGCGTGCGCAAAGCCCCGGCACGCGGCTGTCAGGCGGCGAACAGCAGATGCTGGCGATGGCGCGCATCCTGCGCACCGGTGCTCGCCTGCTGTTGCTGGACGAAATCACCGAAGGGCTGGCGCCTGTGATCGTGCAGTCGCTGGGTCGCGTGATCCGGCAATTGAAAGAGCGCGGCTACACCACCGTGCTGGTCGAACAGAATTTCCGCTTCGCCCAGCACCTGGCCGACCGCCATTACGTCATCGAACACGGCCAGGTGGTTGCCGTGATCGACCGTGCCGACGTCCAGCAATCGCAGGACAAGCTGAACACCTTGCTGGGCATTTGAAGTCTTGCCGTATTGGTTTTTTCCGTATTCCTTCCGACCGCAGTGCCCCTTCCTACACGGAGCGTAGTCAGATGAAATTGAACCGAATTGCAGCAGCGTTGCTAACCCTGGGCGGCGCCGGCGCCGCCCACGCGCAGGCCAAGATCAGCGACGACGTCGTCAAGGTGGGTGTGCTGACCGACCTGTCCGGCGTGTATTCCGACCTGGCCGGTAACGGCTCGGTGATCGCCGCGCGCCTGGCCGCCGAAGAGATGGGCAACAAGGTGCTGGGCAAACCGGTGGAAGTGGTGGCGGCAGACCACCAGAACAAGCCCGACGTGGCCGCCAACCTGGCGCGCGAATGGTTCGACCAGGGCAAGGTCGACATGATCACCGACTTTCCCACCGCGTCCACCGCGCTGGCCGTGATGGAAATCGCCAAGCAGAAAAACCGCGTGACGATGCCCTCGGCGGGCCTGTCCACCGCCATCCTGGGCGAAAAATGTTCACCGCTGAACGCGCAGTGGACCACCAACACGTACGCCCTGGCCGCTGGCACGGCACGCGCGCTGGTGCAAGAAGGCAAGAAGACCTGGTATTTCATCACGGCCGATTACACCTTTGGCCATTCGCTGGAAAAGGACGCAACCGAAGTCATCAAGGAAAACGGCGGAACGGTCGTGGGCGTGTCGCGCCACCCCTTCCCCGGCAACGACTTTTCATCGTTCCTGCTGAAAGCCCAGGCATCGAAGGCCGACGTGATCGCACTGGCCAACGCGGGCAACGACACGGTCAACGCCGTCAAGCAAGCCAACGAATTCGGCATCAACAAGAAGCAGATCGTGGCGCCGCTGCTGACGTATATTTCGGACGTGCACAGCATGGGCCTGCCCAAGGCGCAGGGCATGTACCTGACCGAAGCGTTCTACTGGGACTATGACGACGCCTCGCGCGCATGGGCCAAGAAGTTCTTCGAAAAAGCCAAGAAGATGCCGACGGCCTCGCAGGCCGGCGTGTATTCCGCCACGCTGTCCTACCTGAAGGCGATCGAAGCCGCCGGCACCGACGACGCGCCCGCCGTGATGGCCAAGCTGCGCGAGATGACCATCAATGACGCCGTGATCCGCAACGGCCATCTGCGCGCGGACGGCGCACTGGTGCACGACATGCTGCTCTTGCAAGTGAAAACGCCCGCGCAGTCCAAGGCCCCGTGGGACTACTACAACGTGAAGTCGGTACTCAAGGGCGAGGACGTGTTCCCCAAGCCCCAGGCCGCCTGCCCGCTGAACAAGTCCTAAGCCCGCGCCATGTTCGACATCTCGCTCCCCGCCCTGTTGGCCCAATTGCTGGTCGGGCTGATCAACGGCTGCTTCTACGCCATTCTCAGCATGGGGCTGGCCATCATTTTCGGCCTGCTCAACATCGTCAACTTCACGCACGGCGCGCAGTTCATGATGGCGGCGTTCCTGGCGTGGATCGGCTTCACGCAGCTGCCGCAATTGCTGGGCCCCGGCGTGCAGGTCAACTTCTGGGCCGCGCTGATCCTGGCGCCCCTGGTGGTGGGCGCGGTGGGCGTCCTGATCGAAAAGACGCTGCTCAAGCGGCTGTACCACCTGGACCACCTGTATGGGCTGCTGCTGACCTTCGGTATCGCGCTGATGATGGAAGGCGGTTTCCGATACTTCTACGGTATTTCAGGGGTGGGCTATGAGCCGCCCGAGATCCTGCAAGGCGGCTTCGATCTGGGCTTCATGTTCTTGCCGGCCTACCGGGGTTTTGTGGTGGTGGCATCGCTGACGCTGTGCATCGCCACCTGGTACCTGTTCGAGCGCACCCGCCTTGGCGCCATGCTGCGCGCCGGCACTGAAAACCCGAAGCTGCTACAGGCGTTCGGCGTCAACGTTCCGGTGATGATCACGCTGACGTACGGCTTCGGCGTGGCACTGGCCGGCGTGGCGGGCGTGCTGGCCGCCCCCGTCATGCAGATCAACCCGCTGATGGGGTCCAACCTGCTGAACATCGTGTTCGCCGTGGTCGTCATCGGCGGGCTGGGTTCCATCATGGGCGCCATCGTCACCGGCCTGGCGCTCGGGCTGCTGGAAGGGTTGACCAAGGTGTTTTATCCCGAAGCGTCCACCGTTGTCGTGTTCATCGTGATGGCCGTCGTGCTGTTGATGCGCCCCGCGGGCTTGTTCGGCAAGGAGAAATAAGGTGTCGCGCATTCCGTTTTCCATTCGCATCCTGGCCTTGCTGCTGGTGCCCGCCCTGCTGGTGCCGTTCTTCCCCCAGGTCGTGTACCCGGTGTTCGTCATGAAGGTGTTGTGCTTTGCGCTGTTTGCGCTGGCCTTCAACCTGCTGACCGGGTTTACCGGCCTGGTGTCTTTCGGCCACGCCGCCTTTTTTGGCTGGGCCGCCTACGCCACGGGCGAAATGATGATCCTGTTCGGCGCACGCGGCCTGCCGCCCGAGCTTGCCATTGTGTGCGGCGTGGCCATGGCGGCCGCCATCGGGTATGCAATCGGCTGGCTGGCCATCCGCCGCACCGGCATTTATTTCGCGATGATCACGCTGGCGCTGTCACAGGTCGCGTACTTCATGGCGGTGCAGGTCGGCTGGACGCGCGGCGAGGACGGCATGCAGGGCATTCCGCGTGGCAAGTTCCTGGGGCTGGTGGACCTGAGCCTGGACACCCACATGTATTACTTCGCGCTGGGCGTGTTCGTGCTGGGCTTTCTGTTCGTCTACCGGGTGATTCATTCGCCCTTCGGGCAGGTACTGAAGACGATCCGGGACAACGCGCCGCGCGCCATTTCGCTAGGTTACGATACGGATCGGTGCAAGCTGCTGGCCTTCGTGCTGTCCGCGTCGGTTGCCGGCCTGGCCGGGTCCTTGAAGGCGCTGGTGCTGCAATTGGTGGCCCTGAACGACGTGTCGCTGGCCACCTCCACCGAAGTATTGCTGATGACGCTGCTAGGCGGCATCGGCACGGTGTGGGGCCCCGTGGTGGGCGCTACGCTGGTGGTCAGCTTGCAGAACTATCTTGCCACCCTGGGCGATGTTGTCACCATCGTCATCGGGCTGATTTTCGTGTTGTGCGTGTCGTTCTTCCGACGCGGGTTCGTCGGCGAATGGCTGGCGTACACGCAGTGGCGCAAAACGAAGGAAAACAATAATTGATGGCAGGAGCAGAACCCAAACGGCGCGCCGCGGACGTCGCCTACGACCAGATCGAAAGCATGATCGCCACGTTGCAATTGCAGCCTGGCAGCGCGGTCGTGGAAGCGGAACTTGTCGAGAAAACCGGCCTGGGGCGCACGCCCCTGCGCGAAGCATTGCTACGCATGGTGGCGGCTGGCCTGATCCGCCAGGAGCCCCGGCGCGGCCTGCGCGTATCGATGATCCAGCTGGCCGACCACATGGATCTGATCCAGACGCGCCGCGCGCTGGAACAACTGATTGCCTCCAGCGCCGCCCGCCGTGCCACGCCCGCGCAGCGCACCCAGATCGTGGAATGCGCCGCGCAGATGATTCGCGCCTCGGAAGGCGGCAACCTTGACGACTACATGCACGCGGACCAATTGCTGGACCACGTCTGCCATCTGGCTTGCCGCAATGTGTCTGCCGTGAATGCGGTCGAACCGCTGATCATTCAGTGCCGGCGCTTCTGGTACGCCTATCAGCACGAAGGCGACATCGCCGAAGGCGCGCGCCGCCACATGCTGATGGCGCAGGGCATTGCCACCGGCAACGAAGCCGACGCCATCAAGGGCGCCGATTCGTTGATGGACTACCTGGAAATGTTTACGCGCAAGGTGATTGACGCGTAACGGCGGCAGCCCCCGCCGGCGCCACTGCCGGCGCGATACCGGCTGTGTCGGCCGGCGCGGGCTGCGCCTTGCCGCGACCCAGCCACGCCATGACGCGCGGACGGGAACGGTCATAGGCCAGGTTGTACAGGAATGCGTAGGGCAGATAGAACAGCACCAGCGCGATATCCAGCACAAAGGCTTCCCACAGGCTGATGTCCAGCCACCAGGCCGCCAGCGGAATCACGATCAGGATCAGGCCCAGTTCAAATCCAAACGCGTGCACCACGCGCATGCGCATGTTGCGAACGAAACCCAGGCGGTTTTGCAGGCGGTCGAAGCCGGCGTTGTAGATCATGTTCCAGACCAGCGCGATCCAGGCGATGACAGCGGTGAGGACGCCCATTTCAAACAGGGATTTGCCCATGGCCCAGGCAGCGGCCGGCGCGCACAGGCCGATGGCCAGGATTTCAAAAAGGAAGGCGTGAAAAAAACGCTCTTTGAGCGTTTTGGTGACTTGCGTTTTTTGGGGAGGGGTGTGAGTGGCTTGCATGACCCGCCTGCGGTCGATTTGTCAGAATGGAAGCGATTTTCGACGATATTTCCGTTACGATAAAGATACTATCCATCGGAAATACCGATAACTTATGCGCCACTCTCTTGAATCCCTGGCCGCGTTCGCGCAAGTCGCCTCTGAAGGCTCGTTTTCGGCCGCTGCCCGGAAACTGGGCAAGAGCCAGTCCACCATCAGCGAAACCATCGCCAACCTGGAAGTGGACCTTAACGTCACCCTGTTCAACCGCAGCCAGCGGCAACCCGCGCTGACCGAAGCAGGCCAGGTGCTGCTGGGCCAGGCCTTGCAGGTGCTGGCCGCGAACGATCGCTTCAACCGCAGCGCCAACCAATTGGCCGACGGGCTTGAACCCCGGCTGACGGTGGTGCTGTCGGACACGTTCCAGTCCAAGACGTTTGAGAACATGCTTAGTCAGATCGACCAGCGTTACCCGGCGCTGCGCTTCGAATGCCTGATTGCGGAATACGAAGACGTGGTGGCGTTGGTGCAGCAAGGCCGCGCGCACCTGGGCCTGATGGCGGCACAAGACGACTACCCCCCCGATGTGGCGCACGCCACGCTGCCAGAGCGTTCAGAAATCGTGCTGTGCGTGGGCCGCGGCCATCCGCTGGCCGATCGCCCTACGGTCAGCAACGACGAGCTCAAGACGCAACGCGAATTGCGGCTCAGCACGTACGAACTGGACGACAAAGACGCGGCGCCGCCCCACGCAACGTGGTCCGCGCCCGGTTATCTGATGCTGCTGGAAATGGCCAGCCTGGGATTTGGCTGGACCGAACTGCCCCGCTGGATGGTCCAGCGTTTTGGCCGCGACCAGTTGGTGGAACTGACGGTGCCCGGCTGGCCGCGCCACATACGCGTTGACGCCGTCTGGTCTACCCGGCGCGCGCTTGGGCCGGCGGGGGCTTGGCTGTTGGAAAGCCTGACGCGGGCAGACACCACGCCCGCGTGATGCCGCGTCGCGCGGCGATCAGTGCATGGGCAGCCGCGAAATGCGCACGCCGTTGGCATTCATCCAGTCGCCCAGTTTGGGGCTGGCCAACACGTCGAATTCGGCGCGCCGTTGTCGCGACATGGCACTGCCCTCTTGGCCGTTCATGGCGGGATGGCACATCAGCAGATCCCCATCGCGCGCGTTGAACAACCAGTTCTGAAGCAGCCCGGCATAGCGTCGCTTGCCGCCGTCGAATCCATATACGCCAAGCAGCCGGCGATTGGTGCGCAGGCCATCACGGCTTGCCTGACGCGCCAGCGCGGCCGCCCCCAAGGCGCCGATGATGCGCGCCTTGATCGCTTCCTTCATGGGGATGCCGCTAAGCATGCCCGGCGCCGTCTGGCGCAGCCACGGGCGCCGTTCGCCAAAGCGCCGCTTCAGTTGCGCCAGCACTTGATCGCGCACGCCGGGCAGCTGGTGCACGTGTTGATGGCCGTCGATGTAGTCGGGCGCGCGTCCCAGCGCGGCCTCAAAGGCGTCAAACTGGCGGTTCAAATGCGCCTGCACCCAGGCTGCGTCCAGTCGCCCCGTGTACGCGCTGATGATGAGCTTGCTCAAGGACGGCATCGGCTCGGCATCCGTGGCCAACGTCTCGGACAGGTTCACATGCAAGCCGATATCCACGTTGCGCGCACCAAGCCGGCGGGCGTTTGCGGCGAACGTGGGGCCAAGCGACAAGCAGCTGACCGCGCTGATGCGCCCCATGTCGGCCAACGCAATCATGCCTTCATCGATGTCGGCATTCATGCCAAAATCGTCGCCGCAGACTATGACTCGTTTGCTCATTGCGTTTCCTCGCGGTTCCATTCCACTTCGGCACTCATGCGCGCCTTGCTTCGTCAGATCAGCCTGTTTGTTGCCGTCGGATGCGCGGCTGCCGCAACCCATTGGGCGGTGGCCGTCGGCTGCGTCGAAGCCTTCGCACTGCCGCCGCTGGCCGCCAACCTGATCGGCTGGCTGGTCGCCTTCGTCGTATCCTTTGCCGGCCACTATCGGCTTACGTTCAGACATGCCCAAATACCCTGGACCATAGCGATCCGCCGTTTCTTTTTCATTTCAGCGGCGGGCTTTTTCATCAATGAATCGGCCTACGCGCTGCTGCTGCACACCACCAGCATCCGCTACGACGTGTTGCTGGCATTGATCTTGATCGGGCTGGCGTTTGCCACGTTTGTCGCGAGCCGCTTGTGGGCCTTCCGCAAGCCCGGCGCGTGATAGAAGTGATGCAAGGAGCCGGCGCGCCGCGCAGCGGCGCAAGAATCAGAAGGGCCGCGCCCCACTGTCGGCGGATCGCCCTTGGCGACGGCGCACCACGTATAGCGGCCGCCCTTTGACTTCGTCAAAGATGCGCGCAACGTACTCGCCCACCACACCCAGCGAGATCAGGTTCACGCCGGCAAAGAACAGCACGGCGGTGACGATGGTGGTCCAGCCCGACACGGGATTGCCCGACAGCAGGTAATCGCCCACCAGATAGGCGGCGTAAGACATCGCCACCAGCGCAAACGCCACGCCCACCAGGCTGACCAGACGCAGCGGCCAGGTCGTGAACGCCGTCAAGCCATCCAGGGCCAAGCGGAACAGGCGCAAGCCGCTGAAGCGGCTGTCGCCATGCATGCGCTCGTCCGGTGTGTAGGGCAGCGCTTCGCCTTTGAAGCCGACCCAGGCGTACAAGCCCTTCATGAAGCGCGTGCGCTCGGGCAGTGCATTCAGCGCATCGACCACGCCACGGTCCATCAGGCGAAAGTCACCGGCGTGCGCCGGCACATCAACGCCGCGCGCGCTGCTCAGCAGCTTGTAGAACCAGCGCGCGCCGGATCGCTTCAACCACGATTCGTCTTGGCGCGTTTCGCGCACGGCATAAACCATTTCGGCGCCTGCCGCCCACCGCGCCAGCATCTGTTCGATCAACGCCGGCGGGTGTTGCAGGTCAGCGTCCAGGCAGATCACCGCGTCCCCGGTGGCCGCTTCCAACCCCGCGCTAAGCGCGGCTTCCTTGCCGAAGTTGCGCGATAGCTGAACGTAGCGAAAGCCCTCGTGCTGAGTCCATTCGCCCATCAGCGATTCCGTGCCGTCCGTGCTGCCATCGTCGGCCACGATGATTTCCCAACGCGTGCACAGCGCCTGCAAACGGCTGCGCAGCAGCGGCAACAAGACGCGCAGATTTTCCGCTTCGTTCAGGCACGGAATGACGCAGGTCACGCAAGCGTCGTATGGCACCACGGCAGCCTTGCCGGACCAAAGCGCTTCCAGCGGATACGTTTTGGCCAGCACTTGCGAAGGAATCGGATCGGGCCGGTATTGGATGTGCATAAGACGAAAGGTCTGGGAATACAGGAATGCTATGACCGGCAGTATGCGTAGCGTCTCGTCGAATTTTCATGAAATGCCCGCAACGCGGCATCGCCGGCAAAGCCGTGCATTTCGTTCGATCGCCGCGTGGCGCGCGGCAGCGTATCGGGCCGGGACAATGTGGATGCGCCCCCTATTTCCAGGCGCCGCCGAACCGACGTGTTTGCCGGCATCGTTAAAATGCGCGGCTGTTTTGTCCTTACAGGTAGTCATGCAATACCGAGTCCGCCCTATGCTGACCAGCGACGTGGACGGCATCTTGGATGCCCAGACGCTGGCCTATCCCGACTTCCTGCTTGAAAGCGCGGAGTTCTTCCTGAACCGCTTGCAGCTTGCGCCCGATCATTGCTGGGTGGCGTGTGCATCAGATAGCAGCACCCTGCTGGGTTACCTGGTTTCGTATCCCTGGAACGCCGGCCTGCCCCCGGCGCTGGGCGTCGCGTTGACGGCATTGCCTTCGCCGGCCGAACACTGGTTCGTGCACGACTGCGCCGTGGTCCCGCGCGCGCAAGGGCATGGCGTGGCCAAGTCCTTGATGCAGACAGGCGCCGCGCGCGCTGTGCAAAGCGGCTTGCGTCGCGCCAGCCTTGTTTCATTGCAGTCCGCCGTGGGCTATTGGCTGCGCCACGGCTATCGGCCGGTGTCCGCCATGGACGGCATGGACGGCATGGACGGCATGGCCGATCTGGCCGCCAAGTTGGCGGACTATGGCCCCGACGCCCGCTACATGACGCGCGGCTTCCCGCTGTAGCCCCTTATTTGCGAGGGCCCTGCATGACAGGCCCCGCCAGTCGCCGCTTTCCTATACATCGCCAATTCGCGGCCGTAATATAGGGCCGCAATCCGAACGATGTGGCGGCAACGGTTCCGATAGTCCGACTTGCTGCGCCCTGCCGGGGCGCGAAGGTTCTTATGATTTCCCTTTCGCCCGTTCAATCTTTGCTTGCCTGCTGCCTGGTGCTGGTCATCGGCCGCGTGCTAACCACCCGTATCGGCGTCCTGCGCCGATACAGCATCCCCGACCCGATTGTCGGCGGCCTGCTGTTTGCGATCCTGGCGTATGCGCTGGCGAACTGGGGCGGCGTCTCCGTTTCGTTGGAAACCAGTATCCGGCCCACGCTGCTGCTGCTGTTCTTCGGCTCTATCGGGCTGACCGCCAATCTGAAGCTGCTGGCCAAGGGCGGCCCCCGCCTGATCGCCTTTCTGTTGGCGCTGATTCCCTTTCTGATTCTGCAAAACGCCGTGGGGCTGGGCATGGCCTGGCTGCTGGACATGCACCCATTGATGGGCCTTTTGGGCGGCACGATCACGCTGGTGGGCGGGCACGGAACCGGCGCGGCCTATGCCACGCGCTTTGCCGACTTCAACAACATCCAGGACGTCATGGCGTTGGCCATGACTTCCGCCACCTTGGGCCTGGTGCTGGGCGGCGTGGTGGGCGGACCCGTCGCGGAATGGCTCATGCGCCGGCACAAGTTGCAAGGCAGCCTGGACCACAAGGCAGGCGACGGCCAGTTGGCGCCCGACCTTGCCGAACCCGCTGAACCGCCCACCGCCGGTTCCTTCATTGTGTCGATGACGGCCGCCTTCGTCTGCCTGGTCGTCGGCGGCTACCTGGCGATGCTGGTCGAGGGCGCGCCCGTCAGCCTGCCCAATTTCTTGTGGTGCCTGGCCACCGGTGTGCTGATCCGCAACGGCGGCGCGCGCCTGGGCCTGAAGCTGGACGACCGCGCCACGGAAATCATCGGCACGATTTCCTTGTCGCTGTTCCTGGGCATGACGATGATGACGCTGGACCTTTCCAGCGTGGCCCGCCTGGCCGGCCCGCTGGCGTTGATGCTGGTGGTGCAAACCCTGTTCTGCGCGCTGTACGCCGCCTGGGTGGTGTTCCGATTGCTCAAGCGCGACTACGAGGCGGCCATCATGTCGGCGGCGTTCTGCGGCTTTGGCCTTGGCGCCACCGCCACCGCCATCGCCAACATGCAGGCCCTGACGCGCCGTCACGGACCCGCGCCGGAAGCCTTCATCGTGGTGCCGGTCACCGGTGCGTTCCTGGTCGACATCCTGAACGTGATCGTGCTGACGTCGCTGATCTCCTTGCCCTTCGTCGGGGGGATGTGACCATGTTCAAACGCCTGGTACTGATCGCGTTCTGCCTGATGCTCGCCGCCTGCGGCCGCGCGCCCGATGCCGACAAGCTGCGCACGGACGTCGACACCGCCCTGGCCACCACATACGGCCAAGGCTTGTTCCGCATCACCGATCTGAAGCGCAGGGGTTCCGCCAGCGACAGCACGGCCCCCGCCGGTGAAAGCCGACGCGTCGTGTATTACGACGTCGAATTGACGTTGGGCCGGGATATAACGCTGGGCGCCTGGGACCAGCCCGGCGCGGCCTCGCTGGTAACGTTGCTGGGCGCCGGCCCGCGCAGCATCATCGGCGTGAAATCCGGCGGCAACCAGGCCGGAGACCGCATCGTCGCGCACGCCAGCGCCATCTATCGCAAAGAAGGCGATACCTGGAATCTCATCACCCCTGCCGGCTTCAAAGCGGCCGAGGCGCCGTCGCTGGATACGGGCGCGCCCCCGCCTGTTACGCGGCAGTTGCTGGATACGCTGGACCAGATCACCCATTCCGTCGCCTATAGCGCCTCCAGCACCGCGCAGAACGTGGTGCAGCAAGAGCTGGAACGCTCGGTGGCGCGCATCAATGGGCGGCTGGCTCGTTTGCAGCAAGGCTATCCGCTGGCCGGTGGACCTGACCGCGGCGAATACGTTGCGTTTGCCCGCGCGCTGAGCGCCGTGGCGCGCGCCCGGCAGATCCGCGTCACCCCGCTGATCACCGGTGGCGGCGCGGAAAACATCGCCCTGCTGCGTAGCGGCGACGCCGTGGTTGGCTTGGCGCAGGCCGACACGGCACGCCTGGCTTACGAGGGTCGCGGCCCATTCGCCGACCAGGGGCCGTTCAGCGGCCTGCGCGCGCTGGGCAGCCTGTATCCCGAACTGGTCCACATCGTGGTACGTGACGATCCGGCATTGCGCAGCGTGCGCGACTTGAAGGGCAAGAAGATTGCGCTGGGCCCCGAGGGCTCGGCGGTGCGCGCCACGCTGCAAGCCGTGCTGTCCGCCCATGGCCTGGAGCCGGGGCGCGACTACACCGTCGTCGACACGCCTTTCGCGGCGTCCTTGCCCGCGCTGAACGCCGGCACGGTCGATGCCGCCGCGCAAGTCATCGGCGTGCCCGCCACGCCCCTGCGCGACGCGCTGACCGAGGCGCGCTTGAAGCTGCTGCCGCTGGACCCGGCCGCCATCAAGTCGTTGACCGGCGGCGACAGCGCCCTGATGCCCCTGGAAATTGCCGCGGACACCTATCCCAACCAGGCCGCGCCGGTTGCCACCGTGGGCACGGCGGCGCTCATGCTGACCACGGCAAACCTGACCCGCGATGAAGCGCTGATGGTGGTTCGTGCCGTCTACCAGACCGGCCAGGACTTGCTGGCGGCCGGCTCGGCGCAGGGAGCGCAGGTGTCCATCGCCAATGCGCGACGCGGCCTGACCGTCCCGCTGCACGACGGCGCCGAGGAAGGCCTGGCCGCGTTGGAACTCGCCAAACCGCGCTGATCCCGGATGCGCTTATGATTGCGCTCCTAATCAGGAATTTCCATGAATAAATTCGATCTCCAAAAAACCCAGGCCCTGAAGCTGGCCGGCCAGCTCAAGGCATCCGCCACCCCCGACCGCTTCGGGGTAGCGTCGCAAGCGCCCGACCGCCGCGAGCAGCGCAAGCTGGATCAAGCGGCCGGCCTGGTGCCGTTTCCGTTGAAGCTGTCGCAGGCGCACGCCGACAAGCTGCGCGCGCTGGCCGCCGAACGTGGCGTGTCCACGAACGACATCGTGGCCGAAGTCCTGCAAAAAGCGCTGGGCGAATAAGCGCTTATGCACATCTGGGTCGATGCGGACGCGTGCCCCGTGGTCATCAAGGACATCTTGTTCCGCGCCGCGCAGCGCTGGCAGGTGCCGGTGACCCTGGTCGCCAACCAGCCGCTGTCCACGCCACCTTCGCCGCTGATCCGCGCGGTGCAGGTGCCGCGCGGTTTTGACGTGGCGGACGCGCATATCGTTGAACGCGCCGAGCCGGGGGATCTTGTCATCACCGCGGACATCCCGCTGGCCGCCGACGTGCTAGCCAAAGGGGCGATGGCGTTGAACCCGCGTGGCGAACGCTATTCACCCGAAACCATCCGTGAACGGCTGGCGGTGCGAGACATGATGGAAGAATTGCGGGCAAGCGGGGTCGACACGGGCGGCCCGTCATCATTCAGCCAAGCCGACCGCAAGGCGTTCGCCAACCAGCTGGACACCTTGCTGGCACGCCTTAACAAGAAAGCGCCTTAACAAGAAAGCGCGCCTTAACAAGAAAGCGCCTTAATCCGAAAGCGCCTTAGCCAGAACGGCCTTAGTAAAACGTGACGTAGGCCTTGTAGATGATGGTGCCGATGGCGGTGATCAAGCCCAGGCCCATCAAGCCCATCCCGATATTGCGGTCGCGCAGCCCGAAACCGATCAGCATCATCGCCACGCCCGTGACAATGATGATCAACATGGTATTGGTGTTCGGCGGCATGGACGTCTCCTATGCTCGGGCATCCGGCAGGCCGTCAAAAGGAGTTCTTTCGAAGGCGGCACCGTGAAACCATCATAAGCGCGTAATAAGGCGTCGGCACGCAGGCCAGAAAGGCAATATTGCGCCAGATCAACAAGCTTAGATCCCGCAGCACGGTCCCGCAGCGCAGCTGACGGGCACAAAAAAGCCAACCGATTAAGGTTGGCCTGTTTTGCTTTCTTTTTTCTTTTTTCTCTTTCAGTCTTTATGCCAAAGACGCCAAGCGGGTCAGCAACAACTAATGCTATCTACAAGCCTTCGTGTTGCCTTCCAAGGGTCTTTGGTGGGTGGTACAAGTTTCGAACTTGTGACCCCTGCCGTGTGAAGGCAGTGCTCTACCACTGAGCTAACCACCCTGAAAGAGGCAAAATAATAGCATGATTTTTAAAACGTGCGCAAGTCGAAATTCGCACACGGCAACCCGGGCCGGCAATAGCCTTTATGCCGCCACCGGCGCATCCAGCTTGCGCCAGACGCATTCGCCGTTCACCGACTTGTCCAACGCCGCCAAATAGGCCTCGTGTTCGGCCAGTTCTTCGTCGCTGGCCTTGATGACAACCAGCCCCGACGCGTCGAACTTGGCCAGCACGATGCCATCGCTGCCCGCGCCGTCGTTGTCGTCCACGTCGATCAGCAACGCATCCTGCCCGCGCGTCATGGCCAGCCAGACTTCGGCCAGCAACTGCGAGTCAAGCAATGCGCCGTGCAGCGTACGGTGCGCGTTGGAAATGCCGAAGCGGTCGCACAGGGCGTCCAGCGAATTGCGCTTGCCGGGGAACAGCGAGCGGGCGTGCAGCAGGGAATCGGTGACCGTCTCGCAGTAATCGGTGATCGGGCCGCGGCCCGTCTTCGCCAACTCGGCGTTGAAGAACTTCACGTCGAACGCGGCGTTGTGCGCGATCAGTTCCGCGCCCTGGATGAATTTGACGAATTCGTCCGCCACGTCGGCAAAGCGTGGCTTGTCGGACAGGAACTCGGTGGTCAGTCCGTGCACCGCCAAGGCCTCGGGGTCGCTGTCGCGATCCGGGTTCAGGTAGATGTGGAGGTTGTTGCCGGTGGACATCCGGTTGACCATTTCCACGCAACCGATTTCAACGATGCGATGACCCTGGGCAGGGTCCAGTCCGGTGGTTTCCGTGTCAAAGATGATCTGGCGCATGACTTATTCCGACGCTGCATTGGCCGAGGCCGGCGGCGTCTGACCGCCCGGCGGGTGGGCCGGAGGGTGCTCTGCGCTGCCGGCATGGCCGGGTTTCTTGCGTGCGGTGGCAATCAGCGTGTAGGCCACCGGCACGACGAACAAGGTCAGTAGTGTACCCAGCAAGAGGCCGCCCACCAGGACCCAGCCGATCTGCTGGCGGGATTCCGCCCCCGCGCCGGAGGACAGGGCCAGCGGCACCGTGCCCAGCACCATCGCGCCCGTCGTCATCAAAATGGGGCGCAAGCGCAGCACGCTGGCCTCGGTGACGGCAGCGAACAGTTCGCGGCCCTCATCGCGCAGCTGGTTGGTGAATTCCACGATCAGGATGCCGTGCTTGGTAATCAGCCCCACCAGCGTGATCAGGCCGATCTGGCTGTAGATGGACAGCGTGCCGCCCGTCAGCCACAGCGCCAGCAACGCGCCCGTCATCGACAGGGGCACCGACAGCATGATGATGAATGGGTTACGCCAGCTTTCGAACTGCGCCGCCAGCACCAGGTAGATGAAGGCCAGCGCCATGCCGAACACCAGGTAGATGCGGCCGGACGAATCGCGGAATTCGCGCGATTGCCCGTCCAGATCCGTGATGGTCGTATTGGGCAGGACGTCGCGCGCCACCTGATGCATGTGCGTCAGCACCTCGCCCAGCGCATACCCGGGCGCGACCGCCGCATCGATCTTGACGGCGCGCAGGCGGTTGAAGTGGTTCAGCGATTGCGGTGACACCCCTTCGTGCACGCCCAGCAGGTTGTCCAGCTGCACCATGCTGCCATCGCGGGCACGCACATAGATACCGGAAATATCGGTGGGCGTGGCGCGGTCGCGCGGGGTGACCTGCACGATCACGTCGTACTGCTCGCCCTCGTCCTTGTAACGCGTCACCTGGCGCCCGCCCAGCATCGTCTCCAGCGTACGCCCCACCGTGTCCACGTTGGCGCCCACGTCCGCCATCTTGTCCCGGTCAACCCGCACGCGCAGTTCAGGCGTGTTCAGACGCAGGTCCGTGTCCAGATTCAACAGGCCCGGATACTTGCGCAGTTCCGTCAGGAAGACATCGGTCAGGCGGGCCAGTTCGGCGTACGACGCCTGGCTCATGATGATGAATTCCACCGGCTTTGAGCGCGCGGACTGCCCCAGCGAGGGCGGGTTTGTCGGAAACGCGCGCACGCCCGGCAATGACGCGAATTGCGGCTGCAACTGCTGCGTGATGGCCTGCTGCTTGCGGTCGCGTTCTTCCCACGGTTTCAGGCGCAGGATGGCGGTGCCGTCCGTCACGGTTGGAAAGCCCACCGTGACCTGGCTGCCGCTGGCTTCCGAAATTTCTGAATAGAACTTTTCGATGCCCAGCATGCTGTCCAGCGTGTAGTTCAACGTGGCGCCTTCCGGCGAGCTGACGATGCCGAACACCACCCCACGATCTTCGATGGGCGCCAATTCGCTTTTGACCACCTTGAACAATACGCCGCTGCCCAACGCCACCACCACGCCGATCATCACCACCAGCCAGCGGTGACGCAACGACGCCCCCAGCAGGCGGCGGTAGCCATTGCTCATGGCGTTGAGCCAGCCTTCGATCAGGTTGTACCAGCGGCTGTGACTGCTTTGATGGCGCAGCAACACCGAGCACATCATCGGCGTCAAGGTCAGCGCCACGAAGCCCGACACCAGCACGGCGCCGGCCAGGGCCAGCGCGAACTCAATGAACAGGCGCCCCGTGCGGCCCGTGGCGAACGCCAGCGGCGCATACACGGTGACCAGCGTCATCGTCATGGCCACCACCGCAAAGCCGATTTCCTTGGAGCCCCGCAGCGCCGCTTCCTTGCGCGGCATGCCTTCTTCGATGTGCCGATAGATGTTCTCCAGCACCACGATGGCGTCGTCCACCACCAGGCCGATGGCCAGCACCATGGCCAACAAGGTCAGTGTGTTGATCGAGAATCCGAAGAAATACATCAGGGCGCAAGCGCCCACCAGCGACACGGGGATGGTGACGATGGGGATGATGCTGGCGCGCAGGTTGCGCAGGAAGAAAAAGATCACCAGCACCACCAGGATGATGGCTTCGCCGATGGTGTGGAAAACCGAATCGATGGACCGTTCGATGAATACCGACGAGTCGTACGCGATGGTCAGCTTCATGCCCGCCGGCAAGGTCTCGTTCAGGCGTTCGACCTCGTGGCGCGCCGCCTTGGACAGTTCCAAGGGGTTGGCCGTGGACTGCCGCGTCACGCCGATGTTGATGGCCGGCTTGCCGTTAAAGCGCGACAGCACCCGGTCGCTGGCCGCGCCGATCTCGACCTTGGAGACATCGCGCAGCCTGACCGGATAGCCCTTCACGTTGGCCACGATCACGTCTTCGAACTGTGCGGGCGTTTGCAGGTCGGTGGACGACACCACCGAGAATTCACGCGCGCGCGATTCGATACGGCCGGCCGGGATCTCGACGTTCTGGCTGCGCAGCGCGGCTTCCACCTCTTGCACGGTCAGGCCGTATGCAGCGAGTTTGTCGCGGTCCACATAGATGCGCATGGATGGCAGGCGTTCGCCGAACACACGCACCTCGGCCGCGCCGGGCAGCACGGACAAGCGGGTCTTGATGTAGCGGTTGATGTAGTCGGACGTCTGGATCGCCGAATACGAGCCCGATTCCACCGCGATATAGATAATGGGCTGCGAGTCGGCCTCGACCTTGCCGATGATGGGCTCGTCGATTTCGTCCGGCAGGAAGCGGCGCGCGCGCGAGACTTTGTCGCGCACTTCGGCCGCCGCGGCATCCGGGTTGCGCGACAGGTTGAACTTGATGTTGATCAGGCTGCGTTCGGAACGGCTGCGCGAGGTCATCACGTCCACGCCCTCGATGCCCGCCAGCTGATCTTCCAGCGGTTTGGTCACCTGCGATTCGATCACCTCGGGCGAGGCGCCCTTGTAGGTGGTGTCCACCGACACGATGGGCTCGTCGATCTTGGGATATTCGCGCACCGTCAGGCGCGAATAAGAGATCAGGCCGATCAGGACAATGATCAGCGACAGGACCGACGCAAACACCGGCCGCTTGATGCAGGTTTCCGAGATACGCATTGCGTCACCGCTAAAAAGAGTAGGTGGCCGGGCTCACGAGCCACTGCCCACGACGGTCACCGCGCCGCCGTCCGTGACGCGCTGTATGCCCGCCACCACTAATTGATCGCCCGCCGCTACGCCGGTCAGGATTTCGACGCGGCCTTCGCGGCGCTCGCCGATCGTCACTTCGCGCTTCTCGGCGCGGCCGTCCTTGACCCGGTAAACGTACTGCGTTTCGCCCGACGGCGACAACGCCGCTTCCGGCGCGACCAGCGCCTTGTCCTGGTTGAACAGCAGCTGCACGCGGGCGAACATGCCGGGCCGCAACAACGCGTCTTTGTTGGCGACGGTGGCGCGCAACAGGATGGACCGGCCGCCCGCGTCGACCAGCGGGCTGACGGCGTACACCAGCCCCTGACGTTCCTGGCCCGGCAGCGCGTCCAGGCGCAGCGTCAGCTGCTGGCCCACGCCCACTTTGCTCAAGTACATTTCGGGCACGCGAAAGTCCACCTTCAGGGGGTCGATGGCTTCCAGCGGCGCCAGGTCCTGCCCTTGGTTGACGTAGTCGCCCACGGACACGCTGCGCAGCCCCACGATGCCGGCGAACGGCGCCGATATCGTCATCTTGTCCAGCCTTGCCTGCGCCAGCGCCACGGCGGCTTCCTGCACCTTCAGCGTGCTGGCGGATTCGTCGCGCGCCTGTTGGCTGACGAAACCCTTGCCCTGCAATTCCACGGCGCGGCGGTAATGGCTTTGCGCCAGCGTCAGGTTGGCACGGGCCTGCGCCAGCTCGGCGCGCGGCACGGAATCATCCAGCCGGATGAGCACCTGGCCCCGGGCCACCGGCTGGCCTTCCTTGAATTCAATCGCCTGGATCCGGCCCACCACCTCGGGCCGCAGCACGACGGACTCGTCCGAACGCAGGCTGCCCACGGCGGACAAGCCCCGGGCGAACGGAATTTCTTTCACGGAAGCGACCTCGACCCGAACGGGCGCGGCCGGCGCAGCGGCCGGCTTGGCGGCCGCCTGGACGGTGGGCGAGGCCCCGGGCGCGAGCCAGCGCGGCA
>NZ_JBLVOL010000129.1:0-29681 GCF_053543755.1 Achromobacter semiaridum
CCGGCGGCGCCCGCCAGCCCGAACGCACCCGCCGCACCGGCACCCAGGTGAAACGGCGCGCCATGCAACATCACCGCCAAGGTCGACCAGAACGCACTGAAGCCCAGCGACAGCAAGCCCTGCGCGGTGGCGGCGCGGCGCAGGCCGGGGTGCTGGCGCCACAAGGTCGCCAAGGAGCCCAGCAACGCGGCGTACGACAGCTGCGCGGTCGGCACGAAGCGCGGCAGGCCACGCCACAGCGCCGCGCCCAGCGCCACGATGGTGACGGCGGCCGCCACGAACATGGCGCGCCAGCCGAACTGCTCGGCAACAAATCCGCTGACCACGCGTGACAACAGGATGCCCAGCAATAGCCCCGTCATGACGGTGCCGACGATCTTGCCGCGTTGCTCTACCGGCGCCAGATGCGCGGCGGCCGGCACGATGTCCTGCGCCAGCGTGGCGGACAGGCCGACCACGAAGCTGGCGGCCAGCAACATGCCGATGGAGGGCGCGACGGCGGCGGCCAGCAATGCCAGGCTGAGCACGGCGGCCTTGATGAGAATGATGCGCTTTCGGTCGTGGCGGTCGCCCAGGGGCGCCAGCATCAGGATGCCGAAGGCATAACCCAGCTGCGTCAGGGTGGGGATCCAGCCCAGCGTCTCGGCGCTGGCGTGGATGTCCGCGCCCAGTACGCCCAGCATCGGCTGGCTGTAATACAGGGACGCTACCGACAGGCCGGCGCCGATCGCCAGAAGGAAAACGAGTCCGCGCGACAAGGCGGCGGTGGAGGTGGGGGTTTGGGATGACATGGTGAGGTGTCCGAAGGATCGTGTACGGGGCAGATTCTGGGCGCGCGCGCCTTGTTTTGGTAGCCGACTTGCGGGTACATCGGTTATACGATTGGCGTATGACCACCCCTGCCCCGCCCTCCGCGGCCGCCACCGCCGCCGCCACCGACCGCCTGCTGCTGATCGAAACTTTCGTGCGCATTGTCGAAGCCGGCAGCCTCTCGGCCGCCGCCGCGCAACTGGGCGGCACGCAGCCCACCGTCAGCCGCCGCCTGCAACTGCTTGAACGCACCATGGGAGTGCGGCTGCTGCAACGTTCCACCCACGCGATCCGGCTGACCGAAGACGGCCAGCGCTGTTATGAACGCGCCAAGGAATTGATCGCCACGTGGCAATCGTTTGAAAGCGAGGTGCGCGGCGCGGGCGACGAGCCCATCGGCACGCTGCGCGTGGTGGCGCCGCACGCGTTCGGCCAGGACCAGTTCGTCGATCCGCTGGCCAGCTATCTGCGCCAGTATCCGAACATGCGGGTGGAATGGCTGCTGCACGACCGCATGCCCGACCTGATCGCCGAGAACGTGGACTGCGCCATACGCGTGGGGGCGGTGACCGATCCGTCGGTGATCGCCATCAAGCTGGGTGAAGTGCCACGCATCGTCATCGCGTCGCCTGACTTGCTGCAAGGCGAGCCCGTCCCGCAACATCCCGAAGCGCTGGCGCGCCTGCCGTGGCTGGCGCTGCGCACGTTCTATCGCACCGAGGTCAGCCTGACGCATTGCGCCACGGGGGCGACAGAACGCTTCGGCATCCAGCCGCGTCTGTCTACCGATGGCCTGTATGCGCTGCGCAAGTCCGCGTTGCTGGGGCTGGGCGTGGCGTTGGGCTCGGCCTGGGCGATGCAGGACGATCTTGCCGCCGGCCGGCTGGTGCATCTGGCGCCCGATTGGCGCGCGGCTCCGCTGCCGGTGTTCCTGGTGTACGCGCCGTCGCGCTATCAGCCCGCGCGCCTGCGCCGCTTCATCGAGATCATGCGCGAGCACCTGCCGGTGGAGTTGGGCGGCGGCTGATGCAAGGCCGTCGATGCCCGCACGGCTACCGTAGCGGCCCAACGCAAGATGCCGACGCCTCGGCCGTCTTGCCCCAGGCTGTTTTGCCCCTGGCCGTCTTGCGCTGGGCCGTCTTGCACCAGGCCGTCTAGTACTACGTCGTCGCCGCCTCAACCACCAGCGTGGCCAGCGTCAGGTCTTCCAGCGCGCTGCCCACCGCCTTGAACACCGTGATCTCTTCATCGTTGCGCCGCCCAGGCCGCTGTCCGGTGGTGAGCTGATGCAGATCGCCCTGGATGGCTTCGCGTGTCAGCACACCGGCCTCGAACGCGGACAACAGGTCGCCGGATTTGGTCGGGGCTTCGTCGGTGTCCACGTAGACCGTCGTGCCATCAAAGCAGGCCGGGTCGGTTTCACGCATCTCGGGCTTGAAGCTGCCGATCAAATCCAGGTGCACGCCGGGCCGCAGCCACGCGCCGCGTATCAGCGGCACGGTCGACAGCGTGGCGCAGCTGATGATGTCGGCCTGGCGCGTGGCCGCTTCCAGGTCGGTGGTGGCGCTTGCGTCAAAACCTTGCTCCCGCAGGCGTTGCGCCAACACTTCGGCGCCGGCCGCGCGCACGTTCCAGACCATGACGCGTTCAATCGGGCGCACCTGACGCATGGCTTGCGCCACCAGGCCCGCGATGCGGCCCGAGCCGACGATCAACAAGGTGCGCGCATCTTTTCGGGCCAGATAATCCGCGCCCAGCGCCGCCGCGCCCGCCGTTCGAAATACCGTGATGACATCGCCGTCCACCTGCGCCACCGGCACGCCCGTGGTGGCGCTGTACAGGTTGTAGGTCGCATGCAGCCCGGGCAGGCCCAGGTGCGTGTTATCGGGAAAGATGTTGATGATCTTCACGCCGAAATATCCTCGGTCGCTCCAGGCCGGCATGATCAGCGAGGTGCCGCGCGACGAGCCGGATTCAATGGCGTGGACATGGCGCGGGGGCACCGTCGCGCCGTCGCGAAAGGCCGTGCGCAGGGCGTCGATGACGGCGTCGAAGGACAGCACGGCACGGGTTTGGTCGGTGTCGATAAAGCGCATGGAAGGCTGCCTGAAAAGAAAGATCGATGTGTAGGGCAGCAGGCAGTCTAGCAGCGTGCGGGCGGCCATCGCCTCGCAGACGCGCGCCGTAAAGGAAAAGAGCCGGCGCTATCAGGCGACATGGCCGGTGGGGGCGCGATGACGCTGCGTGGCGGCAAGCGCCGCCGGGCAAAAGCCGGGGGTAACCGGTGTACCTGCCGGCGTACCCACCGACTCGTCCAGCGAGGCATCGGCCGCGCGCGAGGCCAGCACCGGCAGCAGCTCGGCCCGGCAAGGGCGCCCGTACAGCCAACCCTGGCCGGTAGCCTCGGGCGCGCGTTCCAGCACATAGCGCGCCTGTTCCTCGGTTTCAATGCCTTCGACAATGATGTAGATGTTCATGCGGCGCGTCATCTCGAACACCGACTCCAGCACGGTCGCGGCCCACTCGTTGGCGCTGACCCAACGGATCAGCGTGCGATCCAGCTTCAGGCCGCTGACGCCCCACGTCAGCAGATTGCTAAGGTTGGCGTAGCCGGTGCCGAAATCGTCTATGACCACACGAAAACCCGCATGCAGCTTCGAGAACGCCGGCCACGCAGTTACGGCCATCAACGGCAACGCCTTGACGCTGGGTACGCCGATGGCGGTCACGAATGGCTCGGTGGTGTTGAAGGCTGACGGCACGTTGGACTTCATCCCGTCGTCCAACTTCCACGGAGCCACCAGCTTTAGCTACACGGTCACGTCGGGAGGCGTGACGGAGACGGCCACGGTGACGGTCAACGTCGCGTCGGTCAACGACGTTCCCGTCCTGCTGGGCAACCGGGTCGGTGGCCAGGTGTTTGACCGCAGCACGGGCGAATTCACGGTGCCGACCTTGGAGGACACGTCGGTCTCCGGCCGCGTAGGCGCGCTGGATACCGACGGCGAGCCCTTGGTCTACAGCCTTGCTTCCTTGCCGACGCATGGCACGGTGACGCTGGATGCCGCGACGGGCGCGTATGTCTACACGCCGAACGGAGACTTCCTCGGCGCCGACCGCTTTGTGGTGACTATCGCGGACGGCAGCGGCGGGTCGCTGCAGGCGGTGGTGAACGTGGGCGTGGCGGCGGTGGCGGATATTGCCGACGACACGGTGACAACCTTTGAGGACACGCCTGTCAACATCATCGTCAACGGCAACGACACGTTCGAAAACGCCGGGCACGCCATCACGGCCATCAATGGGGCGGCCGCGACGGTGGGGGCGCCGATAGAGGTGGCAAACGGCGCCGTGACGCTGCGCGCCGATGGCACCCTGGATTTTGCGCCCTCGGCCGATTACAACGGCACGACCCAGTTCACCTACACCGTCACGTCCGGCGGCGCCGGCGAAACGGCGACTGTCACCGTGAACGTAACGGCGGTGAACGACAGCCCGGTGGTACCGGCCGTCACGGTAAGCCTGCCGCTGGGTGGCGGCAGCGTGGATGTGCCGGCAAGCCAGGGCTTGCTGGCCGGCGCGTCCGACGCGGACGGCGACGCCTTGTTTGTCGCCGACGTCAGCGTGGACGGAGTACCGGGCAGGACGCCGGCCGGCTCGCCCCTGGCGATTCCGGGCGGGGGCACGTTGTTGGTCAGGCCCGACGGCAGCTATGTGTTCACCCCGGCTGTCGGCTTCACCGGTGAACTCGTGGTGCGCTATCGCGTCAGCGACGGCAACGGCGGGTTCACGGAGTCGACCTTCACGCTGCGCAACTCGGCATCGTTGTTCACCGAGCAGGATGACTTCCGCTTCGTCGTGGGGGCGGGAGCAAGCGAGTCGGCCATCGGCGGCAATGCAGGCTTGGTTGCCAGCAAGGTGGACTCGGTGTTGATCCAGGCGGTCAACGGGCTGGCATCGCTGGACGGCACGCCGGACTTGCAGCAATCGGGCGGGGCGGTCTTGCTGGCGGTCAATGGCGTCAACAGCCTTGACCACCTGGGAAGCTTCACCGGGGTGGGGGCGGTGCTGCAAGCGGTCAACGCCATCGACCCGCTGAACGGCATCGACGACAGGGGCGCACGGGGCGGCTTGCATCAGCTGCTGGGATCCGGCCTGGGCGGCGGACTGGGAGACGGGCAGGCGGTGTTGTCGACGCTGCCGCTGGGCCAAGGTTTGCAGGTGGACCTGGTGGGACGTGGCGATCAGCTGCTTTTCATCGTCAACGGCGGCGACGGCAAGGCGGACATGCGCATCACGCTGGCCAACGGCGCGGCTTTGCCGGGTTGGGTGCAAGCGGATGGGCGTGGTCTCTTGCTGATCAACCGACCGGCCGGCATGGAAACCCTGAGCCTGCGCCTGACCCCGCGGTCGGGGCCCGGAGCTGGGGTGGGCCGCGTCATCACGCTGGATTTCCTGTCTGGCACGATGCGCGAACAGCGGGCGCCGGCCGACCCGGTGTTGCGTCCGCAGACCACGCCGGATGCCAAGCCGGGTGCGTCGCTGACTACGCCGGAACGCTTGGCGGGGGCACCGTTCTCGATGCAGCTGGCCCAAGCGGCGCGCCAGCATGACGTGGAGGACGTCGCCTTGATGGACCTGCTGGACTGACGCGCACGATGTGAAGGTGGCGCAGGGCGCGCGGGAAGAGCAGCAAGAGCAGAACGAGCAGAACGAGCAGAACGAGCAGAACGAGCAGAACGAGCAGAACGAGCAGAACGAGCAGAACGAGCAGGACGCCGAGGCGGGCCGGGGCGATCATCCCGGCCCGCCTTGTCGTTCAGATCGTCGCGGTGGGCAGCGGGTCGCCCGCGCCGGTGCGTTCGGTGATCAGCTTGTAGTGTTGCGGGCTGCGGTGCTTGGCGAAGTTGAAGACGTGTTCGCGGAACGCCTGGCCCATCGCCAGGTCGATCTTCGCGGTAATGACTTCATCTTCCTCGCCGCTGGCGCGCGCCACGATTTCACCCGAGGGCGCCACGATCATCGAGCTTCCGATCATGTGGTGCCCGTCTTCATGGCCGCACTTGGCGGCGGCGCCGACCCACACCGCGTTCTGGTAGGCGCTGGCTTGCAACACGATTTCGTGCGTGGTGGTGCGCAGATGCGCGGGCTCGTTCCAATGGATGTTCAGCGACGGCGTGTTGTAGCCCAGCACGATCAGCTCGGCGCTTTGCAGCGACATCACGCGGTAGGTCTCGGGCCAGCGGCGGTCGTTGCACAGGCACATGCCGATCTTGACGTCGTTGGTCTCCCACACGCCAAAGCCCAGGTCACCCACTTCAAAGAACTTCTTCTCCAGATGCTGGAACGGCGCGTCGACCTTGTGATCCGAATGTCCCGGCAGGTGGATCTTGCGGTACTTGCCGATGATCTTTGCGCTGCGGTCCACCAGGATGGCGGTGTTGAACTGGCGGCCTTCCGGCGTCAGCTCGGCATAGCCCAGGTAAAAGCCGATGCCCAGTTCGCGCGCGGTGTCGAACAGCGGCTGCACGTCGGCATTGGGCATGGCCTTTTCAAAGAAACGGTCCACGGCCTCGGCGTCTTCCATCCAGTAGCGGGGGAAGAACGTCGTCAGCGCCAACTCCGGAAACACGACGAATTCCGCTTGGCGGGCGGCGGCCTCACGCATCATCTCGACCAGGCGGCGCACGACCACGGCGCGGGTGTCGGCCAGGTTCACGGCGCCCATCTGGGCGACCGCCAGGCCCATTTTGCGGGCAGGGGTGGTGTTGCTCACGGTGTCTATCTCCAGGTGCTGATTGCGTGTTCGCGGTTGAAGCCGCAAGCATGCATGCGCGCGCGCTATCGCGATAGCGCCTGGCCGCGCGCTGCCTGGCCGGGCCCAGCGTGTTGCTAAGGCGTTGATTGAATTGATGAATCGGGCAGATTTGGGCGCCTGTGCATGGCCGTGCGCATAACGCCGCATCATGGGCGCCGTGCAAAGTTCTATATCGGGTTTACCCGTACCCTGGCGGCTCAGATCGCCTTGAAGGTCTTCAGATGGATGCTGGTCTCGGTGGCCGAGATGCCCTTGAGCGTGCGCAGCCGGTCCAGCACTTCGGACAGCTGATCGATGGTGGGCACGCGCAGCTCCGCCAGCAGATCCCAGCGGCCGTTGGTGTCGTGCAGACCCGCCACCGCGGGCTCGCCCATCAGCAGGTTCACGATCTTGCGGGTTTCGTGGCCTTCCACGGCGATGCTTATCCACGCCACGATGTCATCCGTTTCGGACTCGGGGCGCAGGCGCACGGTATAACCGACGATGATGCCGCGCTCTTCAAGCTTGCGGATACGGTTGTCGATCGTGCCGCGCGACACGTCCAGCTTCTTGGCAAGCGTGGCGATGGACAGGCGGGCATTTGCGCGCAGCAGGCCCAGCAAGCGTTGGTCTAGCGTGTCCATTGTGCAAAGCGCTAATGTTGGCTGTCGAATTGCCAGAATCTTAGCGTTTCGTGTTGAATGTTGTCACTATGAATTGATTTGGGTATCAGCCAGAATTTCCTTTCCATCACTTGGGGAGAAAAAAATGACGACATTGCTCACGACGTCGGACGTCGCCAACATCGTGGCCCGATACGGTCCGCGCAAGGTCTTCACCGACTTGCTGGACTATGTGCTGGCCGATTTTCTGCGATGGCAAGAATTCGACAAGTGTGCGCGTGTCGCCAGTCATTCCCCCTCCGGCGTCATCGAACTGATGCCCGCCGCCGACAGCGAGCTGTACAGCTTCAAGTTCGTGAACGGCCACCCCGACAACCCGCAAGCCGGCCTGTCCACGGTGATGGCCTTTGGCGCGCTGGCGCAGGTCAGCACGGGCGAACCGCTGCTGATCAGCGAACTGACCCTGACCACCGCCCTGCGCACCGCCGTCACGTCGGCGCTGGCGGCCCGCGCGTTGGCCCGGCCCGACTCGCGCTCGATGGCGTTGATCGGCAACGGCGCGCAGGCGGAATTCCAGGCCCTGGCGTTTCACTATGTGCTGGGCATTGACGTGCTGCATGTGTACGACGTGGACGCGCAGGCCACCCGCAAGCTGCAAGCCAACCTGGCCGCCGTTGCCCCGGCGCTGCGCGTCGTTGCCTTTAACGGCACCGCGCAGGCGGTCAAGGGTGTGGACATCGTCACCACCGTCACCGCCGACAAGGCCTACGCCACCATCCTGACCGCGGACATGGTCGAACCCGGGATGCACATCAACGCCTTGGGTGGCGACTGCCCGGGCAAGACCGAGCTGCATGCCGACGTGCTGCGCCGGGGCACTGTCTTTGTCGAATACGAACCGCAGACGCGCATTGAAGGCGACCTGCAACAGATGCCCGCGGATTTTCCGGTGACGGAATTGTGGCGCGTGCTGACGGGGCAGGTGGCCGGGCGCCAACGCGCCGATGACGTCACCATTTTCGATTCGGTGGGTTTTGCGCTGGAGGACTTTTCGGCCCTGCGCTGGTTGCGTGACAGTGCCGCCCGGCTTGGCATCGGCGCGCGCATTGAAGTGGCGCCGCAATTGCAGGATCCGAAGAACCTCTTCGACGTGGTCCGCGCGGCCGCCGACGTGAAGGCCGCGCCGGGGCAGCCATAGCCCCGGCGACCCATCAACAGAACAACGAATCAACGATTCAACGGATAGCGCTCAGGCGGCGCGCGGGGCGTCGGTGGGCGGCGTGCCGTCGTGGAACATCGCCTTCAGCTGCGTGCGCAGTTCGGGCGAGTCGGCGTGGTGGTGCACGGTGGTGGCATGCTGCACGGCGGCTTCCAGCAATTCGTCGTCGGAATCCGCGGCCAAGGCTACCGAGCAATTCATCTCGCTTGGGTACTCGCGGCAGTCGATGTATTTGCGGGTCATGATTGTCTCCTTGCGCAGCGCCCGGGGGCGCTTGCGTGTTGGCACATCCGACGCGCGGCATGCGGGGCATCGGGTAGTTGGCGCGTCGCAGCGCACCCGATGATTTCAAAAGTATAGATCCGGATGCTTACGGTTTTCCCCCCGGCGTTGCGTCATGCGACACCGGGCGGCCCAACAGGAAGCCCTGGAAGTGCGAGCAGCCTTCCTGTGTCAACCGGTCCAGCTGCGCGGCGGTTTCCACGCCCTCGGCGGTGGTGGGTATGTCCAGGCTGCGGCCGATGCCGTTGATGGCGCGGATGATGGCCAGCGCCTCTTTGCTGGATTCGACATCCTGGGTGAACGACTTGTCGATCTTGATCTTGTCGAAGTCGAACGAACGCAGATAGCCCAGCGACGAATAGCCCGTGCCAAAGTCATCCAGTGCAACTTTCACGCCCAACGCCTTCAGGCGCTTGAGCGTGTTCAGGTTGGAGGCCGAGTTGGCCAGCAGCACCGATTCGGTGATCTCCAGTTCCAGCCGCCGCGCCGGCAGACCGGATTTGGACAACGCCGATTCCACCAGCGACACCAGCGCGCTGTTGGTGAACTGGCTGGCCGACAGGTTCACGGCCACGGTTTCGTGGTCGTCCCAACGCATGGCTTCGGCGCAGGCCTCGTGCAGGGTGAAGGCGCCCAGCTCGTGGATCAGGCCGGTTTCCTCGGCAATGGGAATAAAGTCGCCGGGCATGATCAGGCCCTTGACCGGATGTTGCCAGCGCATCAGCGCTTCGCGCCCGACGATGCGCACGTGGCTGACGTCCATGATGGGCTGGTAATACAGCTGCAACTGCTGGCCCATGATGGCCTGGCGCAAGTCCATTTCCATTTCATGGCGCTTGAGCGCGGCGGCCTCCATTTCGAGCTTGAAGAACGCCATGCGGTTGCGGCCGTTGCGCTTGGCTTCGTACAGCGCCATGTCGGCGTAGCGCAGCAGGTGGTCGGCGGTGTATTCGGGCGTCTCGGCCAGCGCGATACCGATGCTGACGCTGATCGGCACCGTATGGCCGTCCACTTCAAAGGGCTGGCGCACCGCGTCGATCAGCCGTTCGGCCATCTTGCGCACGTCGTCCTGCTGGCCGATGTTGGGCAGCACCACCGCGAACTCATCGCCGCCCAGGCGGGCCAGCGTGTCCTGCTCGCGCAGCACCTTCGGCAAGCGCTTGGCCAGGAGGCGCAGCAGCTCGTCGCCGCAGGGATGGCCCAGCGTGTCGTTCACGCTTTTGAAGTTGTCCAGGTCCAGGCACAGCACGGCGGTGCGGCGGTCGTCGGCGCAGTGGTGCAGCGCCTTGAGCAACTGTTCGCGGAACAGCCGGCGGTTGGGCATGCCGGTCAGCGTGTCGTGGTGCGCCATGTAGCGCACCTGGGCATGCGCGGCGTTCTCTTCCGTGACGTCGTCCGAGATCAGGAGCGCGTAGCGCGAGCGCGGGTCGGTGCTGTGGAATACCAGCGTGCGAGTGCGCAACGTGCGCATGCCGCGCGCCGTGGTCAGCTCTTCTTCCGCTTCGCGCAGGGCGCCGTCCGATCGCAAGGCGTCATGCGTCAGCCGGTCCAGGAATTCGCATACGGGCGCGGGCAGGCACTGCCGCGCCGTCTTGCCCAACATCTGGGCGCGCGTGGCGCCGAACGTGGCTTCCGCCTGACGGTTGGCCAGCAGGATATTGCGCGACACGGCGTCCAGCACCAGCACGCATGACGGGATGTGCGACACCACGGCATCCAGGAAGCTGGATAGCGACGTCAATTCCGAGTTGTAGTGCTCGGCCAGCTCTTTGGCTTTCACCAGCTGTTGTTCACGTTCACGGCGTTCCGTAATGTCGCGCGTGACCTTGGCAAAGCCGATCAGGTCGCCGTGGTCGTCGCGGATGGCGTCGATCACGACATTGGCCCAGAACAGCGTGCCATCGCGGCGCACGCGCCAGCCCTCGGCCTCGAAGCGGCCTTGTTCGCGCGCGGTGGCCAGGCCGCGCTGCGGCAAGCCCGAGGCCTGGTCGGCGGCGGTGTAGAAGCACGCGAAGTTCTTGCCGACGATCTCCTCTTGCGTGTAGCCCTTGGCGCGCTGCGCCCCGGCGTTCCAGTTGGCGACTGTGCCGTCCGGATGAAGCATGTAGATGGCGTAGTCGACGACACCCTGCACCAGGTGCCGGTACATGACGTCGGAATTGTCGATGATCATTGGATGAGGGGGCGGGCAAGCGCCCGCGTGTGGCGGGCCAGGCCGGCGTACGCGTGGGCTGTCCCGCGAATGGAATGAGGGATTTACGGCTTTACGTCGCCGTCTGGGCAATAGTTAAGGCGCGGGCTGGAAAAGGCTTGAATCTAACGAATGTTGTCGTAGAAACACGGTTCATTGCATCGCATTGCACCGCATTGCGTAGCGGCGTCACAGCTTCACCCGTTGGCGCAGCGTCTGCGCGATCATCCCGATGTCGATGTCCTTGCCCGGGTTCTTCAGGCAGAAGTCGTACAGCACGGCAACGTACGCATTGCCCAGCAGCTTGGTGATGGCGCCGGCGGTGGTGGCGGCGATGGTGCCGCCCACGGCGCTGCCCGCGCCCGGAATGAATTTCAGCATGCCCGACACGACCGAGCGGCCGATCAGCGTGGCCGCCGATGCGCCCAGCGTGGACGTGACCAGCGTGGTGATGGCGGTGGTGTCCAGCTCCATGCCGAAGGTGATGCCGATCTTGGCGATCATGCCGACCTGGATCGGCACCAGCGCAAACGCGTCCGAAAACGGAATGGGCGCGGCGGCCGCGGATGCGGCCAGGCCGGCAGCCACGTTCACTTCTATCTCAGCCCGCTTTTTTTTTACTTCCAGGGCCTTCTTGTTGCGGGTGGACAGGGCATTGGCGTAGGCGCGCTGCTGCCCCTCGGGGATGTGCTCGGCGGTGACCTCGATCAGCTTGTCCAGGCCCATCGGCGGCAGTTCCGCATCCAGTTCCTCTATCCATTCCGGCAGCGCGCGCACGGCCACGACCTGCTTGGCGCGCGGCAGCAGCTTTTGCGCCTCGGCAACGAAGGGACTGTTCTTGCGCGCCTTGGTCAGCACCACCACCACCGGGATGCCGGCGGTGGCCAGCATGTCGGCCAGTTCGATCTCGGCATCTTCCACGCGGTGGCTGCTGTCCTGAATGCACAGCCAGGCCACGTGCACGTGCTTGTCCTGGTCGTCTGACGCCGAGCGTTCCTGGATCAAGTCCGTCAGTGCCTGGCGCGAGCGCGCGTAGTCGCCCACTTCCAGGCCGCGCGTGTCGATGATGGTCAGCGGATGGCCCGGCTTGGTGTATTCCTGGGTGGTCTGCGTGACGGGCTTGCCCGCGCCCGTCTTGGCCAGATCGCCGCGAAACACGGCGTTGATCAGCGTGCTCTTGCCGACGCCGGTCTTGCCCGCGATCAGGATGTTGACGCGACCCGCGCCGCGCGTGGCCGTGCTGATGGCGTCGGCGATGGCGTCCTGCAAGGCGGGCGAATCGGGGCGTAGGGGAGACATGGGCCGTAAGAACGTGAAAGGGATTGAGCAACGATATCAGATGAGTCCGACATTCGCGGCAACCGCGATATTTTTCTTGCCACTTCACCGAAGATCCGGGTTGCTTGATGAATCCGGTGCGTGGGCAGACGCAACGGATCCCATACCAATATGGCTGCCCTGCGGTAAGGAGACATTGAAAATGGCGTTGGACATAGGAGTCGTCGTGCTCTACCTGGGGGGCATGCTGCTGCTGGGCTGGTACGGCATGCGGCGTGCAAAAACCCAGGAAGACTATCTGGTGGCGGGCCGCAACCTGGGGCCCGGTTTGTACATGGGCACCATGGCGGCCACGGTGCTGGGCGGGGCAAGCACCGTGGGTACGGTGCGGCTGGGATATCAATACGGCATTTCGGGGTTTTGGCTATGCGGGGCGCTGGGCCTGGGCATCATCGTGCTGAACCGGGTGCTGGCCAAACCCCTGCTCAAGCTACGCATCTATACGGTGACGCAGATTCTTGAGCGCCGCTTCACGGCAGGCGCCAAGCATGTCAGCGCGCTGGTGATGATGGCGTATGCGCTGATGCTGGCGGCCACGTCCGTCATCGCCATGGGCACGGTGATGCAGGTGCTGTTCGACCTGCCGTTCTGGGTGTCGGTCGTGGTCGGCGGCGGCGTGGTCGCGGTGTATTCCACGCTGGGCGGAATGTGGTCGTTGACCCTGACCGACATCGTGCAATTCATCATCAAGACCGTGGGCTTGATGTTCGTGCTGTTGCCCATCTGCTTGATACGGGTGGGCGGCTGGGACCAATTGGTGGCGCAATTACCCGCCGCCAGTTTCACCCTGACGAACATCGGCTGGAGCACGATCATCACGTACTTTGTCATCTACTTCCTGGGCATCCTGATCGGCCAGGAAATCTGGCAGCGCGTCTTCACCGCCCGCGACGAACGCGTGGCGCGCGTCGCGGGCACCGCCGCCGGCTTGTACTGCATCGTGTACGGGCTGGTGGGCGCGGTGATCGGCATGACGGCGAAGGTGCTGCTGCCCGATCTGCCCGACGTCAACAACGCGTTCGCGGCCATCGTGCAGGCGGGGCTGCCGGACGGTATACGCGGGCTGGTCATCGCCGCCGCGCTGGCGGCCATGATGTCCACGGCCAGCGCCGCCATGCTGGCCACGTCCACCGTGCTGGCCGAAGACCTGTTGCCGGCGCTGCGCGGCGCACGCCCGATCACCGACGTGCGCGTGCACCGGCTGATCACCCTGCTGGCCGGGCTGTCGGCATTGGGCGTGGCGTTGGTGGTTGATGACGTCATGAGCGCCCTGACCTGCGCGTACAACCTGCTGGTGGGCGGCATGCTGGTGCCGTTGCTGGGCGCCATCTACTGGCGCCGCGCCACGACCGCCGGCGCGATGGCGGGGATGCTGCTGGGCTGCGCGGCGGCCATCGCCTTCATGGTCAAGGACGGCCTGGCGGCCAACACGCCGGTCTACGCGGCGCTTGCCGCCAGTGCCGCCGGCTTTGTGCTGATCAGCCTGCTGGGGCGGGCAGGCGCGCCCTGGCGCGAGGCGCCCGTACCGCGAGCCGACGCCAAATGAACCCGTTTTTTCAGGAGCACATCATGCGCTTTACCCCGGAACGCCTTGCGGCGCTGCGCGCCCGCTTTGGCGGTGACAACGAAGCCGCCATTCACGACCCGCATTTTCGCGATGTGGCCGTCAACATCATCGACGGCAGCGGCACGCGCAGCGCGCCCTACGCGGGCATGCCCACCTTGCTGGACGCCCCGGTCCGCCTCATCGACTGGCAAGCGCCCGACTTCGGCGACCTGCAAGTGGCGCTGGCCGGCGTGCCGATGGACCTGGGCGCCAGCAATCGCAGCGGTTGTCGCTTTGGCCCGCGCGCGCTGCGGGCGGTGGAACGCGTAGGCCCCTACCACCACGTCTTGCGCTGCACGCCCACGCACGACCTGCGCGTGGCCGATATCGGCGATGTGCCCATGCGCAGCCGCTTCAACCTGGAGCAGTCACATGAAGACATCCAAACCGCGTACGCCCAGATCCATGCGGCGGGGGTCATTCCGGTTTCGGTGGGGGGCGACCATTCCATTACGCTGCCGATCCTGCGCGCGCTGGGCCGACGCGCGCCGGTCTCGCTGATCCACTTCGACGCGCATTGCGATACGGGCGGCCCGTTCGACGGCAGCCGCTTTCACCACGGCGGCCCGTTCCGCCAGGCCGTGCTGGACGGCGTGCTGGACCCCACGCGCACCATCCAGATCGGCATCCGGGGCGCGGCGGAATACCTTTGGGAATTCTCGTACGAGTCCGGCATGACGGTCATTCACGCGGAAGACATTCCCCGCCTGGGCATTGATGCCGTGGTGGCGCAGGCGCGCAAGGTGGTGGGCGACACGCCGGTGTATGTCTCGTTCGATATCGACTGCCTGGACCCGGCGTTCGCCCCAGGCACCGGCACGCCCGAAGTCGGCGGCGTGACCGTACGCGAGGCCCAGGCCATGCTACGCGGGCTGGCGGGTATCGACATCATCGGGGGCGACGTGGTGGAAGTGGCGCCCGCCTATGACGCCACGGCCAACACGGCGCACGCGGGGGCGCAGATGCTGTTCGAGATCCTGAGCCTGGTCAGCGTGCGCCACGCAGGCTGACGGGTCCGCGAACTTTCTTGCAGTCTCCTTTCGCTTTGGCGCAAAAGGTAATGGAAGGTACGAACGCACACTCGGCGGCACGAGGCTGCCGATAGTGCGTTCGTCACGGTAAGCATGCACGCAAATGGTGCGCGCCGGCCCCGTGGACGCGCAATGCCCTGGGAAGCAGTACTGGCGCGGGTTTCGCGATATGGGACGACGCCACCAGCCCGGCGTCCGCAGGAAAAAAGGGTGCGATCGGATGCCCTGCCAAGCTGTTACAACACAAATGTTTCGGACGCGCTGGCGGGCATGCTGCCCTCGTAGAATCAGCGCCTCGTAAGGTTTCGCCGCGCTGTCAGCGGCACCGTTCATGACCCGATTTGCCCTCGTTCCCCGTTTGCTCCGTTCGCGCCCACTGACCAAGGGCTTTCGCTATCTTTACCGCTATACGCGAACCGGCGCCTATCGGCATAACGAAACCTTATGGCCGCTGGTGAAAGTGCGCCGCGATGCCCGCGACCACGACCGCCTGGTGGCCTGCAACGTCATCGGCGTGCAAGGTCCGGCTACCCAGCCCTTGGCCGACGTGCCACGGGACATCGCCGACGACGCTCACCTGATTCTTAGCGGCCCCTCGATTGCTGAAATCGACTATGCGCGTTGCCGGCTGGGCAACGTGATGGGCGTGAATGGCTCGATTGCGCTGCGGCGCGCGCATCCCTCGTTGCGCTTCGATTACTACGCGATGCTTGATGCCGGTTTTGTGAAGCGCCGACGCGACCTGGTCGCCGAGGTCTTGTCGCAGGACCTGCTGCTGTTTGTCACGCCCGAGGTCTACCGGTGGATTTCGTACCTGTTCGACGCCAAGGCGGTCCGATGCCGCATTGCGCTGTTCGAGGAAGTGCACCAGCGCGCCCTGCAAGCGCGCGCGCAACCCGATGCCCTTGCCGCGCAGCTGGCGCGCGACCCCGAGCTGGTGTTGTTCGATGCGCATCACCCGCAGCACGCGCACGGCTTCAGCCTGAACCCGACACGCGGCCTGTTCGGCGGCGGCACGGTGGCCTACACGGCCTTGCAACTGCTGACCTGGATGGGCGCGCGCACGCTGTACCTGCACGGCCTGGACCTGACCGCCACGGCCGGCCCCCGCTTTTACGAAAGCCCGGGCGCGCAACTGGCTACCGCGCTGGACCGGCAGTTTGCCGGACATATCGAACCGGCATTCCGCCGGGCTAGCCAGCTGCTGCGGGCGCGCGGCGTCCAGGTCTACAACCTGTCCATGAATAGCCGCCTGGGCGAAGACGTTTTTGAAAAGCGCCATTGGAGCTGTTTGCTCAAACAAGGGGAATCCCCGCCTTCCCCGCAACGGTTCTCGGGCCTATCACGATGAAGATTCTGTACACCAACTTTCACCAGGGCGATGGCGGGGGGCACACCACCTACGTCATGTCCCTGGCACGCATGCTGCGCCAGCGCGCCCAGATCACCGTGGCCGCGCCGCGTGGCAGCCGCCTGCTGGCCGAAGCCCACGCCTTGCCCGGCGTGCATTCCATCGACCTGGAATTCAAGGGCCGCCCGTTTCAGCAATTAAGCGCGTTGCGCCGGCTGCGCGCGCTGCTGCGCCGCGAGCAATTCGACGTGATCCACGTGAACGGTTCGGCGGACCATCGCCTGTGCATGCTGGCCACGGTGGGCATGGGTGCGAAGCGGCCCTTCATCGTCTACACGCAGCACACGGACCGCAGCGCCAATAGCCTGGGCGTGCGCATGCGCGCCAAGTGGGGCACCAACCGCGTTATCTGCGTGTGCGGCCACACCTTCCGCCGCATGAAGGATTCGGTGTTTCGCGATGAAGACCTGCGCGTGGTGCACAACGGCGTGGACACGCTTCAGTATCGGCCGGCCACCCCTGACGAGGCCGCCCGCGCGCGTGCCGCGCTGCTGCCCAAGGCAATGCAACGCCGGCTGGTGATCGGCAGCAACGCCGGCACCGCCGTGTACAAGAACTGGCTGGACATGGTGACTGCCGTGTCGCTGCTGCCCGAGCATCAACGCGATCAGGTCGTCATCCTGATTGCCGGCAAGCAACCGGACGACGAACAGCGCCAGCGCGTGGCCGAACTGGCCATGACGGATCAGGTTGTGTTCACGGGCTTGCTGGAGGACGTGCGGCCATTTCTGGCGGCACTGGATGTGGGCTTTGTGTTGTCGTCGCGTCTGGAGACGATCTCGTTCGCATGCCGCGAAATGATGGCGGCGGGCAAGCCGGTCATCGTCAGCAAGGTGGGCGGGCTGACCGAGAACGTGACGGACGGGCGCAACGGTTGGGTGGTGCCGCCCGGTTCGGTCAGCAGCGTGCTGGCCACCGTGTCCACCATCCTGAACGATCGCGCCATCGCCGCGAAGATGGGCGAAGACGCCCGCAATACCGCCTTGCGCGAGTTTTCGCTGGCGCATTTCGTGGGGCAGACGGAACAGGTGTACCAAGAACGCGGGGCCTCAGACCGCCAGTTTGAACTGACGTCCTGACGCCCCGGCGTTGGCGCGCGATCCTTAGAAGTGGATCACGGTGCGGATCGACTTGCCTTCATGCATCAGGTCGAAGGCTTCGTTGATGCGATCCAGCGGCAGCGTGTGCGTGACGAACGGGTCCAGATCGATCTTGCCGCTCATGGCGTCTTCAACCATGCCCGGCAACTGTGTGCGGCCCTTCACGCCGCCAAAGGCCGAACCGCGCCACACACGGCCCGTGACGAGCTGAAACGGGCGCGTGCTGATTTCCTGGCCGGCGCCGGCCACGCCGATGATGATGCTTTCGCCCCAACCCTTGTGGCAGCATTCCAGCGCGGCGCGCATCACGTGCACATTGCCGATGCATTCAAACGAAAAGTCCACGCCGCCGTCGGTGAGTTCGACGATGACGTCCTGGATGGGCTTGTCGTAGTCCTTGGGGTTGATGCAGTCGGTGGCGCCCATGGCGCTGGCCAGCACGAATTTGTTCGGGTTGGTGTCCACGGCGATGATGCGGCCAGCCTTGGCCTGCACCGCGCCCTGGATCACGGCCAAGCCGATGCCGCCCAGGCCGAACACGGCGACGGTGTCGCCTTCCTTGACCTTCGCGGTGTTGTGCACGGCGCCCAGGCCGGTGGTTACACCGCAGCCCAACAGGCAAACCTTTTCATGCGGGGCGGCCGGGTTGATCTTGGCCAGCGAGATTTCGTTGACGACCGTGTATTCGCTAAAGGTCGAGCAGCCCATGTAGTGGTACAGCGGCTTGCCTTCGTAGCTGAAACGCGAGGTGCCGTCGGGCATCACGCCCTTGCCTTGGGTGGCGCGCACCTTCTGGCACAGGTTGGTCTTGCCGGACAGGCAGAATTTGCACTCGCGGCATTCGGCCGTGTAGAGCGGGATGACGTGGTCGCCCGGTTTCAGCGACGTGACGCCTTCGCCCACTTCGACCACCACGCCCGCGCCTTCGTGGCCCAGCACGGCGGGAAACAGGCCCTCGGGATCGTCGCCGCTGAGGGTGAACGCGTCGGTGTGGCAGACGCCGGTGTGGGTGATCTGCACCAGCACTTCGCCGCGCTGCGGGGGCGCGACGTCGATTTCAACGATTTCCAGCGGCTTGCCGGGTCCGAATGCGACTGCTGCGCGTGATTTCATAGTGTTTGCTCCACGAATGTCGGGGGAATTACTTCAAATAGGAACGGACGATGCGCATCAGCTGATCGACCTCGGCCTCGGCGTCGATCCCGGCGTGTTGCGGCCCGCCCTGGGCGGATTGCAGGAAGGTTTCCCGGAGATGGCTTTCCAGCACCTCGGCCATCAGGCCGGTGGCCGCGCCGCGCAAGGCGGCCAGCTGTTGCAGCAGCGCGCCGCATTCCGTGCCTTCGTTGACCGCGCGTTCCAATGCTAACGCCTGCCCCTGGATACGGCGCAGGCGGGTGACGACACGTTTTTTTTCTTCCGGCGAATGCGGCACGGCAGGCTCCGAAAACGATACAGGGGGGGAGTATACGGAAAGCGGCCAGTCATCCGCAAGACATGTGTACCTGTCTATACTACAAGCCGTTTTCCAACGCCTTGCGGCGCCCACCCCAGGATCATTCCGTGGCTTCTTCTCCCCCCCGACTTCCCGTCCAGGCCAATGCCCTGCCCGCCCCGCTGTATGCGCAGGTCAAGCAGATGATTGCGCAGCAGATCCGCACGGGCGCGTGGCCCGCGCACTATCGGGTGCCCTCGGAAAGCGAACTGGTCGAAGAGTTGGGATTCAGCCGCATGACGATCAACCGCGCGCTGCGCGAGCTGACGGCCGAGGGCCTGCTGGTGCGCATGCAGGGGGTGGGCACGTTCGTCGCGCAGCCCAAGGCGCGGTCGGCATTGTTTGCCGTGAACAACATCGCGGACGAGATCGCGGCGCGCAATCATCGGCATCACAGCCGCGTGGTGCGCCTGGCCGAAGAGCCGGCCGGGTCCGAGCAGGCGCTGGCGCTGGACCTGCGCGTGGGTCAGCCCGTATTCCAATCCGTCATCGTGCATTTCGAGGATGACGTGCCCATTCAGCTGGAAGACCGCTACGTCAATGTGCGGCTGGCGCCGGACTACCTGAAACAGGACTTCACGCAACACACCCCCTACGAATATCTGACGCGCGTGGCGCCGCTTAGCGAAGGCGAACATGTCGTGGAAGCCATTCTGGCCAAGCCGCGCGAATGCCAGCTGTTGCAGATCGAGCGCAGCGAGCCGTGCCTGTTGATCCGTCGCCGCACCTGGTCCGGCGACCGCGCGGTAACGCTGGCGCGACTGATCCACCCCGGCTCGCGCCACCGTCTGGAAGGCAAGTTCACAACATGAATCCGCCCGACGTTCGCTTGTATCGCGCGGCCGACTACCCGCGCATGCCCTGGAAAAACGGCGGCGGCACCACGCAGGAGGTTGCCTGCAACGCCGGCGGCAGCACCGCCGAGTTCGATTGGCGCCTGTCGATTGCCGACGTCGCGCAAGACGGCGGCTTTTCAGCGTTCACGGGCTATCAGCGCATCATCACGGTGCTGGAAGGCAGCGGCATTGAATTGAGCGTTGACGGGCAGGCCCAGACGCCGCTGACAACGCTTCAGCCTTACGCATTCCTGGGTGACGCCAAAGTCCATTGCCGTCTGCTGGACGGGCCTATCCGCGACTTCAACCTGATCTACAAGCCGCGGCGTTATCACGCGCGGCTGCAATGGGCTTCGGGCGCTGGGCCATGGGCGTTTCATAGCGACGCGCACAGCGTGCTGGTGCTGAACGCGGGCGACGCGCTGGTGTTGACCGTGGACGGCGCCGACCATGCGCTGCCTGCGCGCTACGACTGCCTGCAGGTAGAGGGGCGGCACGCCCTGACGTCGTATCGCCTTGCCGGCTGCGGCGATGTGAAGGCTTGCGTGATCGAGCTGCATCCGCGATAGAGGGAAAAAAGGGCGGGTAAACCCCTATCCAAATTCGTCTCGTCCTATCTTGTATATACAAGCATAGGCATCCTATGATGCGGGCAATCGCCGCGCTGCGGGCACGCGCGCGGCAGAACCGATCAAGGAGACTGTCTTGGACCAATCGAATCGATATCGCGATGTCGTCATCCGCGCCCCGCGTGGCAACCAGCTGACCGCCAAAAGCTGGTTGACCGAAGCGCCGCTGCGCATGTTGATGAACAACCTGGACCCGGACGTCGCCGAAAACCCGAAGGAACTGGTGGTGTACGGCGGCATCGGCCGTGCCGCCCGCAACTGGGACTGCTACGACAAGATCGTCGAATCGCTGACCCAGCTGAACGATGATGAAACGTTGCTGGTGCAGTCGGGCAAGCCCGTCGGCGTCTTCAAGACCCATGCCAACGCGCCGCGCGTGCTGATCGCCAACTCCAATCTGGTGCCGCATTGGGCCAACTGGGAACACTTCAACGAACTGGACGCCAAGGGTTTGGCCATGTACGGCCAGATGACGGCGGGCAGCTGGATCTACATCGGCAGCCAGGGCATCGTGCAGGGCACGTATGAAACCTTCGTCGAGGCGGGCCGCCAGCACTATGGCGGTAATCTGGCCGGGCGCTGGGTGCTGACCGCGGGCCTGGGCGGCATGGGCGGCGCGCAGCCGCTGGCCGCCACGCTGGCGGGCGCATGCTCGCTGAACATCGAATGCCAGCAGGCCAGCATTGATTTCCGTCTGCGTACCCGCTATGTGGACGAGCAGGCCACCGACCTGGATGACGCGCTGGCGCGCATCAAGACCTACACAGAACAAGGCCGCGCCGTGTCCATCGCGCTGTGCGGCAACGCCGCCGACGTGCTGCCCGAACTGGTGCGCCGTGGCGTCAAGCCCGACATGGTCACCGACCAGACCAGCGCGCACGATCCGCTGAACGGCTATCTGCCGTCCGGCTGGACGTGGCCCGAATATCGCGAACGCGCCAAGCGCGAGCCGGCCGTCGTCATCAAGGCGGCCAAGCAATCGATGGCCGTGCACGTGCAGGCGATGCTGGCGTTCAAGCGCCAGGGCATCCCCACGTTCGACTACGGCAACAACATCCGCCAGATGGCGCAGGAAGAAGGCGTGGCCGACGCCTTTGACTTCCCCGGGTTCGTGCCCGCGTATATCCGCCCCTTGTTCTGCCGCGGCGTCGGCCCGTTCCGCTGGGCCGCGCTGTCGGGCGACCCGCAAGACATCTACAAGACTGACGCCAAGGTCAAGGAACTGATTCCCGACGACGCGCACCTGCACCGCTGGCTGGAGATGGCGCGCGAACGCATCAGCTTTCAGGGCTTGCCGGCGCGCATCTGCTGGGTGGGTTTGGGCCAACGTGCCAAGCTGGGTCTGGCGTTCAATGAAATGGTGCGCTCGGGCGAGTTGTCGGCGCCCGTCGTCATCGGTCGCGACCACCTGGATTCCGGATCCGTCGCCAGCCCCAACCGCGAAACCGAATCCATGCGCGACGGCTCGGATGCCGTGTCCGACTGGCCGTTGCTGAACGCCTTGTTGAACACCGCCAGCGGCGCCACCTGGGTGTCGCTGCATCACGGCGGCGGCGTGGGCATGGGATTCTCGCAGCACTCGGGCATGGTGGTCGTGTGCGACGGCACGGACGAGGCCGCCGAACGCATTGCGCGCGTACTGACCAACGATCCGGCCACGGGCGTGATGCGCCATGCCGACGCCGGCTACGACATCGCCATTGACTGCGCGAAAGAGCAGGGCTTGAACCTGCCCATGGTCAACGCCCAGCGCTAAGCGCCGCGCAACCCCCGATCCCGCCAACCCGCGTGGGGCCATGACCGCATCGGTTGGCCCCACGTCACCCACGAGGCAATGCGATGGCGCAAGACAGCGAGGCTGGTTCCGCGCCGCTTATCGAGCGGCGTTCGATTGACTACATTCCGCCGTCCGAGCGGCACGGCAAGCTCTACAGCCAGTTCACCCTGTGGATGGGCGCCAACCTGCAAATCACCGCGATCGTCACCGGCGCGTTGGCGGTGGTGTTGGGCGGCGACGTGTTCTGGTCCTTGATCGGGCTGTTCATCGGGCAAGTGCTGGGCGGCGTCGTGATGGCGCTGCATGCGGCGCAAGGGCCCAAGCTGGGCTTGCCGCAGATGATCTCCAGCCGCGTGCAGTTCGGTGTGTACGGCGCCGCGATTCCGATTGTGCTGGTGTGCCTGATGTACCTGGGCTTCACGGCCACGGGCACGGTGCTGTCCGGTCAGGCGCTGGGGCAGTTGTTCGGCGTCAGCGATACCGTGGGCATCCTGATCTTTGCGTCGGTCATCGTGGTGGCCACGCTGTTCGGCTACCGCGTCATTCACCTTATCGGGCGCGTTGCCACCGTGTTTGGCCTGATCGCGTTCGTGTACCTGTTCACCCGCGTGATCGCAGTGGGCGATGTGGGGCAGCTGCTGCAAATCCGGCATTTCGCCTGGGGGCCGTTCCTGTTGGCGGTGTCGCTGGCGGCGTCCTGGCAGATCGCCTATGGCCCGTACGTGGCGGACTATTCGCGCTATCTGCCGGCCTCGACGTCATCGGCCAAGACGTTCCTGGCGGTGGGCCTGGGGTCGGTGCTGGGCGCGCAGATCGCGATGGTGCTGGGCGTGTTGGCGGCCGCGATGTCCGCTGGCCAATTCGCCGGACGCGAAGTGGCGTACATCGTGGGGCTGCGCGGCACGGGCACGATGGCGGCCTTGCTGTACTTCAGCATCGCGTTCGGCAAAGTCACGATTTCGACGCTGAATTCCTACGGCAGCTTCATGTGCATCGCCACCATCGTCAGCGGTTTTCGTGGGCACGTGGAGATATCGCGGCGCCAGCGCGCGGTGGCGGTGGTGCTGATTGTGGGCGCGGCCACGGCGGTGGCGTTGGTGGGCCAGCATTCTTTCCTGAACGCGTTCAAGTCCTTCATCCTTTTCCTGCTGGCCTTCTTCGTGCCCTGGAGCGCGGTGAACCTGGTGGACTACTACTTCGTCAACCGTGGCCGCTATGACGTGGCCGCGTTGTCGGACCCGAATGGGCGCTACGGGCGTTGGAACTGGCCCGGCATCCTGGTGTACGCGTTTGGCGTGCTGGTGCAGATGCCGTTCATCTCGACCAAGCTTTATACCGGCCCCATGGTCGAACGGCTGGGCGGCGTGGACGTGTCCTGGATCATCGGCCTGATCGTGCCCAGCATTCTCTATTACCTATTCGCCCGCCGCGATTCGCGGCTTGCGGCGCACGAGCCGGCACAACGTCCGGTCTGACAACAACATTGCATCAAGCCGGGAAGCCGGCGTAGGAGACCCCCAATGGATTTGCACTTGAAGCCCGGCCATCTGACTTTGTCCGACTTGCGGCGCGTGTACCAAGCGCCCGTGCGGCTGACACTGGATGCCGGCGCGGCCGATGCCATCGACGCCAGCGTGGCCACCGTTGAGCGCCTGATCGCGGAAGGCCGCACGGTGTACGGCATCAACACGGGCTTTGGCTTGCTGGCATCCACCAAGATCGCGCGCGAAGACTTGCAAGCGCTGCAAAGTTCGCTGGTGCGCTCGCATGCGGCGGGCGTGGGCGAGCCCCTGGATGACGCCATGGTGCGGCTCATCATGGTGCTGAAGATCAACAGCCTGGCGCGCGGCTATTCCGGCATTCGCCGCCATGTGATCGACAGCCTGATCGCGATGGTGAATGCGGGCGTGTACCCGCACATTCCGTTGAAGGGCTCGGTGGGCGCCTCGGGCGACCTGGCGCCGTTGGCGCATATGTCCATCGTGATGCTGGGCGAAAGCCGTGCGCGCTATCAAGGCGAATGGCTGCCCGCGCAAGAAGCGCTGGCGCGCGCCGGGCTGGTGCCCTTGACGCTGGCGGCCAAGGAAGGGCTGGCGTTGTTGAACGGCACACAGGTGTCCACCGCGTATGCGCTGCGCGGCTTGTTCGAAGCCGAAGACATGATGGCGGCCGGCCTGGTGTGCGGCAGCCTTAGCGTGGAAGCGATGCTGGGTTCGCGCGTGCCGTTCGATGCACGCATCCACGCCGCGCGCGGCCAGCCGGGCCAGATTGCGGTGGCCGCCGTCTACCGCGAGCTGCTGGGTCAGGACAGCGAGGTCGGCCATTCGCATGCCGATTGCGAAAAGGTGCAGGACCCGTACTCGTTGCGCTGCCAACCGCAGGTGATGGGCGCGTGCCTGACGCAGATCCGCCACGCCGCGCACGTGCTGCAAATTGAATCGAACGCGGTGTCCGACAACCCGCTGGTGTTCGTGGCGCAGGGCGACGTGATTTCGGGCGGCAACTTCCATGCCGAACCCGTGGCGATGGTGGCCGACAACCTGGCGCTGGCGTTGGCCGAGATCGGTGCGTTGTCCGAACGGCGCATTGCGCTGATGATGGACAAGCACATGTCGCAATTGCCGCCGTTCCTGGTGGCCAAGGGCGGGGTCAATTCCGGTTTCATGATCGCGCAGGTGACGGCCGCCGCGCTGGCCAGCGACAACAAGGCCCTGGCGCATCCGGCCAGCGTGGACAGCATGCCCACGTCGGCCAACCAGGAAGACCACGTGTCGATGGCGCCCAATGCCGGCAAGCGCTTGTGGGCGATGGCGGAAAACGTGCGCGACATCCTGGCCATTGAATGGCTGGGCGCGTGCCAGGGGCTGGATTTCCGTGAAGGGCTCAAGACGTCGCCTCAGCTGGAGCAGGCGCGCCGGGCGTTGCGCGAGCAAGTGCCGCACTACGAGGAAGACCGCTTCTTCGCGCCCGACATCGCCGCCGCCAGCGGCTTGATTTCGGCGCAGGTGCTGAATGGGCTGATGCCGGCCGGGTTGCTGCCCAGCCTTTGATTCTTCAACCGTCGCGGCGCCCAGCAAGGGGCCGCCACTGCCGCGCTGTGCCGAAGCGTCCATAGAAGCCGCTCGCGCAGCGCTTGATGCTGTACGCCTATACCTATAACAAGGACGGAGACGCAACATGCAAGCTCAAACGCAGGATCTCAAACGGGGACTCAACGCCAGGCACATCCGCTTCATGGCGTTGGGCTCGGCCATCGGCACGGGGCTGTTCTACGGGGCGGCCAAGGCCATCGAGCAGGCCGGGCCGTCGGTGCTGATCGCGTACCTGATCGCCGGCGCGGCCGTGTACATGGTGATGCGCGCGCTGGGTGAAATGGCGGTGAAGGATCCCGTGTCCGGCTCCTTCGGGCACTATGCCACCGCCTACCTGGGACCGGTGGCGGGCTTTCTGACCGGCTGGACCTACGCGTTCGAGATGATCATCGTGTGCCTGGCGGACATCACCGCGTTCGGGCTGTACATGGGCTTTTGGTATCCCGATGTGCCGCGCTGGATCTGGGTGCTGTCCATCGTGTTCTTCATCGGCGCCATCAACCTGTGTTCGGTCAAGGTGTTTGGAGAACTGGAATTCTGGCTGTCGCTGCTGAAAGTGGGCGCCATCATTGCGATGATTGCCGGCGGGCTGGGCATCATGCTGTTTGGTTTTGGCCTGAACGTGGAAAGCGCGGCGACGGGTGTGCATAACCTGTGGGAGCACGGCGGCTTCATGCCCAATGGCGTGGGCGGGCTGATTGCGTCGCTGGCGGTGGTGGTGTTTGCATTTGGCGGCATCGAGATCATCGGCATCACGGCGGGCGAGGCCAAGGACCCCGGCCGCACCATTCCGCGCGCCATCAACGCCGTGCCGCTGCGCATCCTGCTGTTCTACGTGCTGACCTTGTTCGTGTTGATGTCCATTTTCCCGTGGACGCAGATCGGCAGCCAGGGCAGCCCGTTCGTGCAGATCTTTGATGGGCTGGGTATCAAGTCGGCGGCCACCATCCTGAACATCGTCGTGATCTCGGCGGCGGTGTCGGCCATCAACAGCGACATCTTCGGTGCGGGCCGCATGCTGTATGGCATGGCGCGCCAGGGGCAGGCGCCGCGTGGCTTCGCGGCGGTGTCGGATTCCGGCGTGCCGTGGATGACGGTGGTGGTCATGACGGTTGCGCTGCTGCTGGGCGTGCTGCTGAACTACCTGATCCCGGAAGACGTCTTCATGTTGATCGCGTCGATCGCTACGTTTGCCACCGTGTGGGTCTGGCTGATGATTCTGTTATCGCAGGTGGCGATGCGGCGCAAGATGAGCCCGGACGAGGTCGCCGCCCTGAAGTTTCCAGTGCCTTTCTGGCCTGTTGGCCCGCTGCTGGCAATTGCGTTCCTGGTGTTCGTGATCGGCGTGCTGGGATATTTCCCGCGGACCCAGATGGCGCTGGCCGTAGGCGCGGTGTGGATTGCGTTGCTGTGCGTGGCCTACCGCTATCTGGTGCAACCGCGCGGCCCGGGCGGCGGGCTTCCGGCGCCGGTGCCGCAAGGGTCTGACTGAACGAACACGGCGCCCTGCCGCCTTGCGCGGCGCGGCGCCGGCTTTAAGGAGAACTGCATGAGACAGGTCTGGCGACATTGCCACGCCGCCACGATGGTGGACGGGGCGTATTCGGTGATTGAAGACGCGGCCATCGTGACGCATGCCGACCGCATCGAATGGGTCGGCAAAGAAGCGTTGCTGCCGCCGGTCGATGCGGTGCATGAGCATGACCTGCGCGGCGCCTGGGTCACGCCCGGGCTCATCGATTGCCACACGCATCTGGTCTTTGGCGGCAACCGCAGCACGGAATTCGAGCAGCGCCTGCAAGGCGTGGACTACGCGCGGATCGCGGCGCAAGGTGGCGGCATCGCCAGCACCGTGCGCGCCACGCGCGAGGCATCCGAAGACGCGCTGTACGCCAGCGCCCGGCAACGCGCGCTGCACCTGCTGCGCGATGGCGTCACCACGCTGGAAGTCAAATCCGGCTACGGGCTGGACCTGCCCAATGAACGCAAGATGCTGCGCGTGGCGCGGCGCCTGGGCCAGATGCTGCCGATGACCGTGCAGGCCACCTGTCTGGCCGCGCATGCCTTGCCGCCCGAATTCGCCGGGCGGCCCGACGACTACATCGACGAGGTCGCGCGGCGCATGTTGCCGGTATTGGCGGCCGAAGGGCTGATCGATGCCGTCGATGCCTTCTGCGAGCATCTGGCGTTTACGCCGGAACAGGTGGAACGTGTCTTTCAGGCGGCGGTGCATCTGGACCTGCCCGTCAAATTGCATGCCGAGCAGCTGTCGTCGCTGCACGGCGCAACCTTGGCCGCGCGCTACGGCGCCTTGTCGGCGGACCATCTGGAATACCTGACCGAAAGCGATGTGCTGGCCATGGCGCGGGCCGGCACGGTGGCGGTGCTGCTGCCCGGGGCTTTCTATGCGCTGCGCGAAACGCAGTTGCCGCCGCTGGAACTGCTGCGCCGCCATGGCGTGCCGATTGCGATTTCCACCGACCTGAACCCGGGCACATCCCCCGTGCTGTCGTTGCGGCTGATGATGAGCATGGCCTGCACGCTGTTCAAGATGACGCCCGAAGAAGCGCTGGCCGGCGCAACGCTGCACGCGGCCCGCGCGCTGGGCCTGCACGTCACGCACGGCTCGTTGCAAGCGGGCAAGGTGGCCGACTTCGTGGCCTGGGACGTGGCGCACCCGTCCGAGCTGGCGTACTGGATCGGTGGCGACCTGCCCAAGCGCGTGGTGCGCCACGGCGCCCTGGTGGATGTGGCGGCGCTGAGCTGAGCAGCCGATGCACCATGGCGGGTCCGGACGTTCTACGATGTCGTTCGATCGCGCCTGATTGCGGGCGCGCCGTGCATCCAGGGGAACGTATGCGGATCTGCATGATGGAAGGGCCGGTGGACTTGCTGCCGGACAGCGCCACGTGGGAGGGCATCGCCGACCGCGTGGCCGAGCTGGCGCCCGACCTGCTTGTTACCAACGAAATGCCGTTCGGCCCGTGGCTGGCGGCCTCGGCTACCTATGACGGCGGGCGCGCCGCCGAGTCGGTGCGCCTGCACGAAGCGGGGCTGACCGCGCTGGCGGCGTTGCAGGTGCCCGCCGTTATCTCGTCACGCCCCGTGCCGGCCGGCGACCGCCTGGCCAACGAAGCGTTCGCTTTGCAGGGCGGGCGCTACACGGCGCTGCATCACAAGCAGTTCTTTCCCGAAGAGCCGGGCTTTTTCGAAGCCACCTGGTTTCGCCCCGCGATGGAAGGTTTTCAGGTGTTCGAGGTGGGCGGCATCCGCCTGGGCGTGCAGCTGTGCACCGAATTGATGTTCAACGAGCGGTCGCGCCGCTACGGGCGCGAGGGGGCCGAACTAATCGTGGTGCCGCGCGCCAGCGGCGCGTCCGTCGGCCGCTGGCTGACGGCCGGCGCGATGGCGGCGTTGGTGTCGGGCTGCTATGTGGTCAGCTCGAACCGGGCCGGGCGCACGGCGCAGGGCCAGGTGTTCGGCGGCCGGGCGTTTGCGTTCCAGCCCGACGGCGACGTGCTGGCGCAGTCCACCGATACGGAGTCCATCGTGGTCGTCGACGTGGACCCCGCGCGGTCGCGGGCGCAGCAATCGCAATATCCCTGCTACGTGAAGGAATAGCCGGTGCGTTGCAATTGCCCGCGCGCCGCGCTCAGGCCGCGATGGCGATGTGCCGGCGGTCTTCGATCAACGTCGGCAGCCGGAACGCGCTGACCGCGCCCTGCAAACGCTGCGCCTGGTTTTCCAGCGATGTGGCGGCCGCCGCGGCTTCTTCCACCAGCGCGGCATTTTGCTGCGTCACCTGGTCCATCTGGTTGACGGCGGTGTTGACCTGATCAATGCCGGTCACCTGCTCTTGCGAAGCGGTGGCGATGTCGTTGACCAGCAGCGTCAGCCGTTCAATGGTGTCCAGGATTTCTTGCATGGTGCGCCCGGCCGTTTCGACCTGGGTGGATCCGGCCTGCACGGTCGCGCTGGAGGCCGACAGCAGTTGCTTGATCTCTTTGGCCGCGCCCGCGCTGCGCTGCGCCAGCGACCGCACTTCCGCCGCCACCACCGCGAAGCCCTTGCCCTCTTCGCCCGCGCGCGCGGCCTCGACCGCTGCGTTCAGCGCCAGGATGTTGGTCTGGAAGGCGATGCCGTCGATTACGCTGACGATGTCCTCGATGCGGCCGGAGTCCTGCGCGATTTCGCGCATGGTGCTGACGGCTTCTTTTACTGCCATGCCGCCGCGCTGCACCACCTGGCTGGCCACGACGGCCATCTGATTGGCCTGGCGCGCGTTCTCGGCGTTGCTGGTCACTGTGGACAGCAGTTGCTCCATGCTGGCGGCGGTTTGTTCCAACGACGCGGCCTGTTGCTCGGTGCGGCTGGACAGGTCCTGGTTGCCGGCGGCAATTTCGCTGGAACCCGCGTTGATCTCCACCACGCCTTCGCGCCCCGCATG